>JAZSKL010000082.1:0-5558 GCA_045534855.1 Acutalibacteraceae bacterium | reverse complement strand
CCCTTTTGGGCAAGCTGTTCAAGCTCTGATTCGATTTCCTTAATATCCTGCGAATTACAAAACTGTTCACTTAAAGTATAAAGATCGCTTCTTGCGGTTTCAAGCTTTGAAAGCTCTTCACTCAACTTTACCTTTTTATCCGTAAGCTCATCCTTGCGCTGTTGAAGTAGAGCTTTGTCGGTATTAAGAGCGGCAGAAATCATCTGCATTTTTGCGGTTTGTGCCGTAATTTCGGATAAAACCGAAGCCTGCTTGCTTTCTAATCCTGCTTGCTTTGAACGAAGCTCGGAAAGTGCAAGCTCGGCTTTAACTCTTGCTGCGTTGTCGGTAGGTTTAATGATAAAAGCAAGAATAATAAAGATTACGGCAAAAACACCTGAAATTGCCGAAGGTATAATTCCTAAAGCAAAGAACAGTACTAAAGAAGCTAAAATCGCCGCAATTCCAATGCCGATAAAAAGGGGATTAAAGGCTTTTTTTGCATCCTTGGCATTTTGAAGGGCTTCCTCGCTCTTTTTAATTTCGTTATCAGTTTCGCTTAATTTTTTGCAAACGCTTTCGCGGTTTGCTTGCAATGCTTCAATCTGTGCCTTTAGTAGTTCGAGCTGTTCGGGTGTAGTGTCGGCACTGCTGTTTTCACTTATTTCAATGCTTTGCTGTAAAGCGGATATTTCGTTCTGCTTTTCGGTTATGCGTTCATTTTCGGCGGAAAGCTTTGAAATGCAAAAACGTACCTTTGATAAAAATAACTCATCGGCAACATTACCGTTTGAAAGTGTAATACCTTTTGTCAATTCATCAAGCTCTGCCTTGGTGTCAAGATATTCACGCATTTTTTGCGAAAGGCGGATATCATTTTCGCTGTCAACCGTCTGTTTTACGCTGTCATACGCTTTTTTTGTTTCGGAAAGCTTTCGCTTTAATTCTTTTATGCGTTCGGTAAGAATATTGTGGGATTGTGCGGCGTTTTTAGCAAGTAAAAGCTCATTTTCAAGCTCCTCAAGCTGTACTTTGGCTTTGTCGCACTCGCCGACCTTTCGCGGGGTTTTAAGCTTTAATTCGGCATCGGTTATACGCTTTAGTATCTGCTGATAAGATGTTGATTCATCACCCGTAGAAGAAAGGTTTGAAAGCCTTGAGGCAATTTCGCCGTTTGCATCCTCATTGGTTTCAAAAATGCCTGCCTGACCTATGAAAACACTTCTGTCAAACGCGGCTTCGTCAAGACCGAAAAAACGCTTGCCGATATTTGATTCCGCCGCTTCGCTTGTTCCGAGGTCAAGGTTTCGAAGGGTGATTTTATCGGTATTATCGGATTTTTTAAATTCTCGCTCTAAACAAAAATTGTATCCGCCGTGCTCAAAATAAATTCTTCCTGCCATGGCATCGCCGCTCCAAGGAGAGTACTTCTGCCTTGCGTTTTTGGAAAGCTGTTTAACGGCTCTTCCGCTACCGTAAAACATCATTTTAATAAATGCGGAAACAGTGCTTTTTCCGTTTTCGTTTTCGCCGAATATGCAGTTAAAACCGTCAGCTAATTCTAACGTATAATCCTTTAATCCGCCGAATGCGCTTATATAAATTTTATTTATCTTCACGGTAACCCACCTCCGTATTAAAGGCTTTAAGACCGATTTGCAGTGCATTTTGCAGTATAGGCTTACAACTTTCATCGGCATTGTTTATCTTTTCGAGCATTTTACGCACAAAAACACCCTTTAAATCGCTGTTTTCGGCAATGGCTTCAAAATCGGCACGAATGCTTGTGTTATCACGCACCTTTGCGAAATACACACCGTTTTCAAGCCGGCTTGAAACCTCACTTACGGGTACTTCGAAATCCTCTGAAACCTCACCTGTAAGTATTACCTTGTAAAGATTATCGGCAAAGCTTTCGCCGTATTTTGCTTTAAGTGATTCGTATACAAAAGGCGTAACATCTGCACTACTTTCACAGCCCGATATATCTATTTGCGGTATAAGGTGCATACGGCGGCAGGTGGGGATAAATTTGAAATTGCAGCCGGCATCATCAAGCTCGCCTATATAAACACCCTTTTCATCCGTTTCGTCAAAGCCCTGACCTTCGGGACAACCGCAATATGCAAAATAGGTTTTTCCAATGTTGGTTACTTCACTTCGCTTGTGAATATGACCGAGAGCTATATAATCCATTCCGCTGTTTGTAACAAAAGATGGGGTTACTGAATTGTAATCAGAATTAAGGTCGCTTGAAGCTTCACCGTGAAGTACCATTATGTTGCGGTAACCATCATTTTGCGGCTTAATTGAAAACTGCGACTCACCCTGCATATAAACACCCGAAAAAGACTTGCCGTAAATTTTGAGCTTTAAATCATCTAAAATTACAACACTGTCTTTTGTGGGCATTACATAAAGGTTTTTGGGCAAATTGTTTCCCAAAAACGGAGAATCAGAGGTAAGCGGATCGTGGTTTCCTGCCGCAAAAACAACAGGAATGGGGGATATAGAGGAAATAACCGCAAAGGTACGCTCAACAAGCGATTTTTCAATGCGGTTTGAGTCAAAAAGGTCGCCTGCTATCAGAACAACATCAACGTTTTGTTGCTTTGCGGTTTCCATTATAAGCTCAAATGTCATTAAAACCTCTATTTTTCTTTTTTCGGCATTTGCGCCTAAAAAACTTTGTGCCGCACCGATATGAACATCCGCACAATGCAGAAATTTAATTGATTGCATAATCAAGCTCCTTGTGTGTACATATATTCCTATAATCATTATATTAACATTTTTTTAAACACGTTTCAAGAAGATATTGCCTTTATTTTAAAAATGTATTATAATAACTATATCTATGCTTGTAATTATTAAGGAGGCGGTATTGTGAATATTTCGGTAGGTGACCGTTTGCAGATGAAAAAACAGCATCCTTGCGGTTGTAATACCTTTACGGTTTTGCGTGTTGGTATGGATTTTAAGCTTAGATGTGAAGGTTGCTCACACGAAGTAATGCTGCCCCGTGTGAAAGCAGAAAAAAATATTAAAAAAATAATTCCAAAAAACGGAGAAGAAAATGTTTGAGAATTTAGAAGCGGTAGTAAACCGTTACGAACAGATAGGGGTTGAGCTTACAAGACCCGAAATAGTAAGCGACAATGAGCAGTTTACAAAGTTTATGAAGGAGCATAGCTCGTTGACCCCGATAGTTGAAAAATATATGGAGTATAAATCTGCTGTTGAGGGTGAAAAGGAGGCTCTTGAGCTTCTTTCCGACCCATCGTTGGATAAGGATTTCCGTGAGCTTGCCGATGAAGAACTGCGTACTGCGAAAAAAACGCAGGAAACTGCGGCAGAAGAGCTAAAAATACTCTTGCTTCCCAAAGATGCCAATGATGAGAAAAACGTTATTGTTGAAATTCGCGCAGGTGCGGGCGGAGAAGAAGCGGCTTTGTTTGCGGCTTCGCTTTTCCGTATGTATTCAATGTATGCTGAATCCCGCCGTTTTAAAATTGAGGTTACAAACATAAGCGAAACCGAGCTTGGCGGTTATAAGGAAATAAGCTTTATGGTTGAGGGTGACGGCGCTTATTCCCGACTCAAGTATGAAAGCGGCGTTCACCGAGTTCAGCGTGTTCCCGATACCGAAACGCAAGGACGTATTCATACCTCAACCGCAACAGTCGTTGTTATGCCTGAAGCAGATGAAGTTGAAATTGATATAAATCCTGCCGACCTTAAAATTGATACCTTCCGTTCTTCGGGTGCAGGCGGTCAGCACATCAATAAAACCTCTTCTGCAATACGTGTTACCCATATTCCTACAGGTACTGTTGTTGAGTGTCAGGATGAGAGAAGCCAGTTCAAGAATAAGGATAAGGCGTTGAGGGTGTTGCGTGCTCGTCTTTTTGATGTTGCACAGCGTGAACACGATGAGGCAATAGCATCTGACCGCAAGAGTCAGGTCGGAACGGGAGACAGAAGTGAGCGTATACGTACCTATAACTTCCCGCAAGGCAGACTTACCGACCATAGAATAGGCTTGACTCTTTATAAGCTTGATTCTATTATGAACGGTGATATTGATGAGATAATAGAAACACTTACTACCCATTACCGTGCAGAAGCCTTAAAAGAACAGGAAAATAACGAGGGCTGAAATGATTACCGAACGGCTTAATATAAATGATGTTGAATATGAAAAAAGCGTAAAACGCGCGGCAGATATATTATGTAATGGTGGTATAGTAGCAATTCCTACCGAAACGGTTTACGGGCTTGCGGCAAGCGCTAATGATAAAAATGCTATCGAAAAGGTTTTTGTTGCCAAGGGCAGACCGCAGGATAATCCGCTTATTGTTCATATTTCGGATATAGATATGCTCGGTGAGGTTGCTTGCGATATACCTGAAGAAGCGTATACCTGTGCAAAATTATTTTGGCCGGGTCCCTTTACGATGATATTGAAGCGCTCAAAAAAAATAGCAAAAGAGGTATCTGCAGGGCTTGATACTGTTGCGGTGCGTATGCCGTCAGATAGGGTTGCACGTGATATTATACGTTTAGCAGGTCCGTTAGCGGCACCGTCTGCTAATACTTCGGGAAGCCCCAGCCCCACAAGCGCACAGCATGTAATAGATGACCTTGACGGTAAAGTTGATGCCGTTGTGGTATCGGGTGAGTGTGAAGTAGGTGTGGAATCCACCGTTGTGACTTTGGTAACAGACCCTGTTAAGCTTCTGCGTCCGGGCGCTGTTACTGCTGAAATGCTTCGTGAGGTTTTTCCGTCAATTTTGGTTGACCGCGCGGTGCTTCAAAGTCTTAAAGCCGATGAAAAAGCGGCATCTCCGGGAATGAAGTATAAGCATTATGCCCCAAAAACCGAAACATATCTTGTCGAGGGAAGTATAGATAAGTTTTGTGAATTCGTTAATTCATCGGATGACTGTGTTGCGGTTTGCTTTTTTGAGGAACTTGAAAAAATTAAATGTCCCAAGCTTTCTTACGGAAGCTGTGCTGATGAAGCAAGCCTTGCGCATAGCCTTTTTGAGGTGCTTCGCAATGTTGATGAGCTTCATGCACAAAGGGTTTATATTCACGCACCGTCAAAAAGCGGAATAGGACTTGCGGTATATAACCGTCTTATCCGCGCGGCGGCTTTCAGGGTGATAAATTTATGAGTATAATAGGTTTAACAGGGCCAACGGGAGCGGGCAAATCGCAGGCGGCGGCTGTTGCAAAGGAATCGGGCTTTAAGGTTATAGACTGTGATATGGTTGCAAGACAGGCAGTTTTACCTAAAACTAAAGGACTTGAAGCTTTGGTTGAAGCTTTTTCAAAGGATATACTTTTGCCTGACGGCACATTAAACCGTAAGGCATTGGCAGCGGTTGCGTTTTCATCGCACGAGCAGACCGAAAAGCTTAATAAAACCTTGCTTCCGCATATAGTTGAGCTTATAAAGCCTCAGCTTAATGATGATAATGTATTGCTTGTTGCGCCTACTTTGTTTGTGAGTGGGTTAAGTCGGGTCGTAGCCATGTCGTTCTGTGAGCCAAGGAGTTGTCAGGAGCTTTTGT
>JAZSKL010000051.1:0-4789 GCA_045534855.1 Acutalibacteraceae bacterium | reverse complement strand
TACCGTCTTTAGCACCGTCCAAATCAACAATATGTAAATACCTTGCACCCGCATTATAAAAATCCTTGGCAACACTCACAGGGTCATCACTGTAAACCGTCATTCGGTCATAATCGCCCCTTGTAAGTCTAACCGCCTTACCGTCACGCAGGTCAATGGCAGGAAAAATCTTTATTGCCATATTTACCTCCTACAATTCACAAAAAGCCTTTAGTATTAAAAGCCCTGTTCTGCCGCTTTTTTCGGGATGAAACTGCGTTCCCATAACATTTTTGTTTCTTACAGAACCTGTAACCGATATACCGTATTCACTTACGCCAGTTATATATTCAGGGTCTGTTTTAGCATAAAAACTATGAACATAATAAACATAAGCATCATCTGCAAGCTCTTTAAGCAAGGGCTCATCTGTTTTGGTTTTTATTAGTTTATTCCAGCCTATATGAGGCACTTTAAGCGATTTATCAATTGCCCCCTCAAGCGGAACCACCTCACCCGGTATAAGACCGAGTCCCTTATGCTCACCATACTCAAAGCTACGTTCAAATAAAAGCTGCATACCAAGGCAAATACCGAGAAGTGGTTTTCCGTTTGATATTTCTTCCATAAGCGGCTCAACAAGACCTGTAGAATAAAGTTTTTTAACCGCATCCTCAAAAGCACCTACACCGGGTAAAATAATGCGGTCAGCCTTTTTAATTTCGTTTATATCATTTGTAACAACAGCATCCGAGCCTATTGCTTTAAGGCTCGAGGTAAGGCTGAAAAGGTTGCCTACACCGTAATCAATAATTGCTGTAAGAGACATTATAAAACACCCTTTGTGCTTGGAATTTCATCGGCATATTCGGCATCAATGGAAACCGCCTGCTTTAAAGCTCTGCCGAAGCCTTTAAATACAGCCTCAACAATATGGTGGCTGTTTTGACCTGCCATCATATTAAAGTGAAGTGTTATGCCTGCGCTTCTGCAAAATGCCATATAGAACTCTTCTATAAGCTCACTGTCAAAATCGCCTATTTTTTGAGTAGGAATCTGAACATTAAAGCCGAGATATGACCTACCCGAAAAATCCACCGCGCAAAGCACAAGAGTTTCATCCATTGGAAGCAGGAAATTGCCGTAACGAACAATACCCTTGCCGTCACCTACAGCTTTTTTAAATGCACTACCCAAAGCAATACCTATATCCTCTGCTGTATGGTGATAATCAACATTGATATCTCCGTTGCAATTAAGCTTTAAATCAAATCTGCCGTGACGGGTAAAAAGCTCAAGCATATGGTTTAAAAAGCCGCAACCTGTTTCTATTTCATACTCACCCTTACCGTCAAGATTAAGTACTAATGCTATTTGTGTTTCCTTTGTATTGCGTACAATTTCTGCTGTTCTCATAAAGAAACCTCCTGCAATATTTCATCTACTTTGGAAATCAATATTTCCATCTGAACGCTATCACCTATTGTTATACGAACATAATCCTTAATGCGTTCAGCACCGAAATGGCGAACTAAAATACCTTTTTCTTTAAGCTTTAAATAAAGCTCATTACCATCTATCTTATCCGATTTTGCAAATACGAAATTCGCCTTGCTTGTAAGCACCGTAAAGCCTAATTTTGTAAGATTTTCGGTTGTATATTCGCGGTTTTTAATTATCTTATTGCGGGTTTCGTTGAACCAATCGTCATCCTCTACCGCCGCCTTACCTGCAACAGCGGTTAAACGGTTTACGTTATAAGGGTTAAAGCTGAATTTGATGCGGTTAAGGTCGGCAATCAATTCCTCATCACCCATAGCATAACCAAGTCTTGCACCTGCAAGCTGACGTGATTTTGAAAAGGTTCTTACAACCAAAATATTCTTATATTTATTTATAAGCGGTAATGCGCTTTCCCCTCCGAAATCAACATACGCTTCATCCACTATAACAACATTATCGGGATTACTTTGAGCGATTTTTTCAATTTCCTCAACAGGCATCAAAAGACCCGTAGGGGCATTCGGATTAGCAATTACGACCATTCTTCCGCAGTTGTAATAATCCTTGGGGTCAATACTGAAATCTTCCTTTAGCGGAATAATCTTTGCATCAATACCGTAAAACTGCGAAAATACGGGATAAAAGCCGTAGGTAATATCAGCAAATGCCGCACCGCTGTCACTTCCCCATGCAAAAAACGCAAAGCTTAATACCTCGTCACTGCCATTTGAGCAAAATACCTGTTTCTTTTCAACCCCGTAATAATCGGCTATAGATGCCGAAAGTGCTTTTAAATCGGGATCGGAATAAAGACGAAGATTTTCGCATTCAGCTTGGTTTACCGCTTCAAGAACCTTTTTTGAAGGCGGGAAAGGCGATTCATTTGTATTAAGTTTGATATATCGTTTATCCTGCGGTTGTTCACCCGGTGTATAAGGCAACAAATTAAGCGGTGATTTTGCCAAAAAACGGCTCATTAAAATAACTCCCTTTAACTAAATCAATCTTCTTCAAAACGTATTGCAACGCTTCTTCCGTGAGCTGTAAGACCCTCACGGTTAGCAAAATCAACAATACGGCGCTCAACCTTGGAAAGAGCTTCCTTTGTATAGTAAATAAAGCTTGAACGCTTAACAAAATCATCTACTCCGAGCGGACTTGCAAAACGGGCAGTACCGCTTGTAGGAAGGGTATGATTTGGACCTGCAAAATAATCTCCCAATGCTTCGGGCACATTATGACCCAAAAATACACTGCCTGCATTTTTAACAAGCGGCAAAATACCCATAGGGTCATTTACCGAAAGCTCAAGATGCTCGGGGGCATATTCATTGGAAATTTCAACAGCTTCCTCTATGCTTTCAACTATAATTATTTTTCCGTTATTATCAATACTTGTTCTTGCAATCTCTGCGCGTTCCAAAAGCGGAATCTGACGCTCAAGCTCACAACTTACAGCTTCAGCCAATTCCTTTGAGGTTGTAACCAAAACGGAAGAAGCGAGTTTATCGTGTTCTGCTTGTGAAAGCAGGTCAGCCGCAACAAATTTAGGTGTTGCATCCTTATCAGCAACAATAAGTATCTCACTCGGTCCTGCAACCATATCGATAGCAACCTTACCAAAAACCATACGCTTTGCGGTTGCAACAAAAACATTACCGGGGCCAACGATTTTATCAACAACAGGCACACTTTCAGTACCGTAAGCAAATGCCGCAACAGCACCTGCGCCGCCGATTTTAAATATACGGTCAACCCCTGCAAGATAAGCCGCCGCCAAAATTTCATTTTGGATTTTTCCGTTTTTATCGGGCGGAGTAACCATAATTATTTCTTTAACCCCTGCTATACGCGCAGGAACAGCATTCATTAAAACTGTACTCGGATAGCTTGCAGTACCGCCCGGCACATAAATACCAACTCTTTCGAGCGGAATTACGCGCTGACCGAGCACAATACCCGGCTTTTCATCGGTAACAAAGCTTTGACGAGTTTGGCGGGAGTGAAAATCGGCAATATTTTGCTGTGCCATTTTTAGAGTTTCTATAAAATCGGCATCAACTGCGGCTACAGCCTCATCAATCTCCTCTTTTGTAACCTCCAAAGCTGAAAGACTGGCACCGTCAAACTTCTTTGCATATTCAAAAAGCGCTTTATCGCCGTTATCAATAACATTTTTTAGTATTTCACGCACTGCCTGTTCAACAGCAGGAGTTTCAGGTAATGTACGCGAAAGCAATTCACTGCGGCTAACATCTGCCGAGTTTACTATTTTAATCATTTCTGTGTCGCCTCTCTCAACTTTTCGAGCATTCTGTTTATTTCGCCCTCTTTAAATTTAAAGCTTGCTTCATTAACAATAAAGCGTGCCGATATCTGCATAAATTCCTCTACAACCGAAAGGTCATTTTCCCTCAATGTACTACCGCTTTCAACGATATCAACAATAACATCCGACATTCCGGTAATAGGAGCAAGTTCAATACTTCCGTGAAGCGGTATTATATCGATATTTCTGCCCTTTGAGCCATAATAACGGCTTGCGATATTAACAAATTTGGTTGCAACGCGAAGTGTTCTTGACGGATTATCAACAAATCCGTTTTTAGCGGCAACCGCCATACGGCATTTACCGAATCCTAAATCAAGAAGCTCATAAACGCGGGGACTGTGTTCCTCTAAAATATCCTTACCTGCAATGCCAACATCTGCCGCACCGCGTTCAACATAAACCGCAACATCCGATGGCTTTACCTGAAGATATCTTACCTGCGTTTCTTCATTTTCAAAAACAAGCTTTCTGCTTGATTCATTCATTTCAGGGCAAGCATAACCCGCATTTTCCAGTATTTTATATACCGACTCTCCGAGTCTGCCCTTGGGAAGAGCTACCGTTATCATTCAATCTCCCCCTTTGCATTGATAAATAATTCTTTATCGGTCTTCACAGCAGCGTTTTCACCCTTGGCGCAAACATATACGCTTTTACCGCTGTTTCTCAAGGTTTGCACCTCATTATAAAGTAAATCAGGTGAAATACTATCATCATAGATAAGCTTTATATCAAAATCACAATCTTTATTTTCATTAAAAAGAAGCTCTAATTCATTAAGATATAAAGCAAAGCCTACAGCACCGTTTGATTTAGAGAATTTTTGCATTACCTTATCATACTGACCGCCGCTTAAAACTGCAGTCGGCAAGCCGTTTATATATCCTGCAAAAATAACACCGTTATAATAATCCTCTTCACCTATCAAGGAAAGGTCAAGCCTTACCTTACTTAAATTATCTTTATTTTCAAGAA
>JAZSKL010000155.1:0-1775 GCA_045534855.1 Acutalibacteraceae bacterium | reverse complement strand
CGTATTAACGGTTATTTATATAATTAACCGCAGGGGCAATTCGAGTTATAAAATAATGTGGATACTGTTTATCCTTATTGTTCCTATATTTGGTGTGAGCATTTTTCTTTTGTGGGGCGGCGGTCGCGTTCCTCCGCATATCAGAAAACGTATGACCGATTGCGAAAACCACTACCTTTCAAGGCTTGATTCGGATAAGGATATTCACGAGCGGCTTCATAATGATTGCGATGATTACGCAAGGCAGGCTGATTATTTAACCTTGGAATCCGGATATCCGCTTTATCAGAATACCTCAACCGAGTATCTTTCTCCCGGTGAAAAGTTCTTACCACGCTTTCTTGAAGAGCTTAAAAAGGCGAAAAAGTACATTTTTATTGAGTTTTTCATAGTTGCCGAGGGTAAAATGTGGGAAGCGGTTTACGATGTGCTTAAAAAGAAAGCTGAAAAAGGCGTAGAGGTTAAAATACTCTTTGATGATTTTGGTTCAATAAAGCGTCAACATAAGGATTTTATTACAAGGCTTCAGAACGATAAAATTTCGGTTGCTGTGTTTAACAAAATCGGCCCTTCAATGAATATTTTTATGAATAACCGCAACCACAGAAAAACCGTTGTAATAGATGGTCTTGTGGCAGCTACAGGCGGTCTTAACCTTGCGGATGAGTATATAAATGAGGTTGAGCGTTTCGGCTACTGGATGGACTGTGCCGTAATACTTAAAGGTGAAGCGGTAAACAGCTTTGTTGCAATGTTTTGTGCTATGTGGCGGTTTACAACGCGCGAAACTCTTGATTTGGCGGAGCACCTTGCAGAAAATCATGATGTTGAGGCAAAAGGGTATGTGCTTCCGTACTGTGATGACCCGTTAAGCGAAAGAAATCCCGCCGAGGGTATTTATATGCAGATACTCAATACGGCAAGGGATTATGTTTATATCACATCACCGTATTTGATTATAGACAGTACAATGATAACAACCTTGAGAATGGCGGCAAAATCGGGTGTTGACGTGCGTATTATTACGCCGAATATTCCCGATAAATGGTATGTTCATCCTGTAACCCAGTATAATTATCTCGAGCTTCTGGAAGCCGGAGTAAGAATATATGAATATACCCCCGGCTTTATCCATTCGAAGCTTTTTGTTTCGGATGATATGGTTGCTACTATCGGTACTGTTAATATGGATTACCGAAGCTTTATAATGCACTTTGAATGTGGTGTATGGATGTACGGCAACGAAACTGTTACCGAGATAAAGGAGCATTTTAATAAAATTCTCGGGCAATCAAAAGAAATTAAACTTAAAGAATGGCAGTGTGAACCTTGGTACAGGCGCCTTAAACGAGCTATACTTCATTTGTTTGCACCGTTCTTATAACGCGAAGAAAGTTATTGACAAGCAACTGTAAAAAATATATAATATGAATAGAAGAAAGGGGTCGTTTCAGATGAACGGATTTTGGAAAATTTTCGGAGTAATAACTGCTATATTTACCGCTGTTGTTGCAGCACTTTTGGTTTTTGATAAGGTTACAAATAAAAACCGCATAAAAGGCAACTATGTTGATTGTGAGATTTTTGATAACTAAACATATTGCAGTATAATGATTGTAGTTTGTAGAAATGTTATGTTCAACTACTGTTTCAACTAACTATAAGCCCAAACTTCGGCCCTTGAGTCAATCCTCAAGGGCTTTTGTTTTTAAAATTAACTCTATTATAATCGAAAAACGCTTTAAAATTGTTTGTTTTTACTAATTGTTTATTTA
>JAZSKL010000124.1:0-3359 GCA_045534855.1 Acutalibacteraceae bacterium | reverse complement strand
CCATAGTTTACCTGCCCATTGCTTTCCCATTAAATCTCCGCCTTTAAAATATCGTTTACATTATGTATTTGAATTCCCAAAAGTATCTCTTTAATACCCGTTTTTTCAAAAATTTCATCGGGTGTTACCAAATCAAAACCTTTTTTCTTGAGTGCGGGCAAAATTTCATCTAAAGCCTTGCAAGTATTTTCAGAAACATGCAAACAGGCAATAGCACCATCGGTTGCCGATTCTATAACAGCATTTGCAATACCATCGGGCGTAGCATCATCGCTCCAATCTCTGCCACCATCTATACCTTGACCCAATAACGGAAGCTTCAACTCTTTTGCACACACAAGCACACGCTCATCATAAGAAAGAAAGGGTAATCTTGCCATTTGCATTGTATATCCCAACAAATCCTTAACGTTATTTACCGGCAACATAAGTTCTTCTTTCATTGCTTCAAAGCTGCTTAGTTTCTCAATATGTACGTGCTGTTGACCGTGAGATACGATTTGAAATCCGTTATCTATTGCATATTTAAGAATAGGTAACGTTTCATCATTTATCTTTCTGCCCATAACCGCAAAACCGCATTTGAAGCAAAATTTATTAAATTTATCGACCATATCGGTCATATATTTATTCGGTCCATCATCAAAGATTATAGAAATATATTTTGCCATATCTATGTCTCCTACTATTTAGTCAACACATTTAAATTTTTATTGCATTATTCCATTCTTAATTACATTTAAAATTTCAAGATTCTTATCAGCAATAACTAAATCAGCATTGTAGCCTATTGTGATTTTACCGATATTTTCAGCACCTATGTGCCTTGCGGGTGCATCTGACAGCATTTTAGATGCGGTTACTATATCTATTCCATAATCCTTGACAAGAACCTTTAAGCATCTGTCCATAGTGGCGATACTTCCCGCAAAAGATGACATATCGGGCAGTTTTGCAACACCGTCATCCACAATTACATCAGTACCGTTTTTAAGACTGCCCAATTTTCCGCTTGTGCTGTCGGTTCCTGCAATTCTCATTCCATCGGTAATTGCAGAAACCTTTTCGGCACCCTTGATTTTAAGAGCCAAACGCAAAATATCCCTTGGAATATGCCTGCCGTCACAAATAAGCTCAACAGTAACATTATCGTTAAGATACGCCGCCTCAACAACACCTGCAAGAACCTTTTGCCCTTCTTTGCGGTAGGTTGTTACAGCGTTATAAAAATGGGTTACATGGGAAAAGCCGTTATCTATTCCATTTTGTGCTTCTTCGCTTGTTGCCGCCGAATGAGCAATAGAACAGATTATTCCGTTTTCCTTACACTTGCGGGCAAACATATCGCTTCCCTCAAGCTCGGGTGCTGCATCCCAACGCAAAATATCGCCGTCTGCAGCCTTTAAAAGTCTATCCATTTCAGCTTCGTCAGGTAACCTTAACAAACCACTCGGCTGTGCGCCGCTGCTTTTAGCGTTAGCTCCCGAAAAATAAGGTCCTTCCAAATGAACACCGGGAGTTAAAGCACTATATTCGCTGTTTCTTTTAAATTCTTTAAAAGCATTTAAAAAATCAGTCAAATCACCCTCACAAGCGGTCATAGCCGTTGGTAAAAGGGTTGTTGTACCACACTTTAAATGTGCTTTTACAACCGTTTCGAAGGCTTCAGGGGTAGCATCCATAAAGTCTGCTCCCCCGCCGCCGTGAACATGAATATCTACAAAACCCGACATAAGGAAATTGCCGTTTAAGTCAATTTCCTTATCAGCCTTTTCTTCACAACCAATGCAAGCAATTTTACCGTCTTTAATTAAAACATTTGTAAGTCTTACTTCATCGGTTAAAACAGCTCTTGCATTTTTTATAAGTAATGTACTCATTATTTGTTATAAACTCTGATTTCCGGAATAGGACACTTAGTAGCCTCAGTAATGGTATAAATAGTAGCGTCCTTATGATTTCTGAAAAGTGAGCAAGGAACTTTAGCGGTAATTTCGCCGTGTAAAATCTTTCTAAGTGCACCTGCGTTCCAATCACGAGGCATTATCATTATAACCTTTTTAGCCATCATCATTTCCTTCATACCAACGGTAATGCAGTAAGTGGGAATAGCATTAAGGTCTGCTCCGCAGTTCATATATGCGTTAATGGTTCTGGTCTCACGGCTGATTTTAAGAACACGTGTAGGTCTGTTTGCAAACTCTTCGTTATCGCAAACTTCGTCTGCCTCGGGCGGCTCGTTAAATGCATAGTGACCGTTGATACCAACACCGCCGAATACCATATCAAGCTTTCCGTACTTTTCAATTATTTCCATTACCTTTTCAGGATGCTCGGGGTCGGGGAAAATTCTGTTTTCGGGCAGTACATTTAATTCCTCATCTACAACATCGTAGAAAATTCTATCCATACCGCCTCTAAATGAGAGAGCATCGGTTTTATCAAGATAGGTCTTATCATCCTTCAAATATTCGTCCATATTTATGAACACACAGTTCTTTAAAGAAATTCTGTATTTATTAACAAGCTCGGCAAGTCTGAAATAGGGACCCAAAGGACCGTAAGGTACTACCATAACGGTAGGCTCACCCTTTGCATTGTTAGCAGCAATCACTTCAAGCACTTCAATAGCAACTTTCCAGTAAATATCTACCTCTGCAATAGATACATCAAGCTTAATGCTTGAGCCTTCGCCTAATTTTTCGGGGGCAATAAGATTGTAATTTTCCATTTTCATTTTCTCCTTTAAATGTTTTTAATTATTTCTTCATTGAGTTTCTGACGAAACTCAAATAACTCCTTATTTGTAGGATGATATTTATAATCAACCTTACCAACTGTATTTTCAACAAACTTGAGCACTTCTTCACGGCCGATTTTAGACTCTAAAAGCTGTAATGCCCTATAATCATTCAAGCCGTCATAGAACACCTTCATTCGAAGGCTTGGAATTGCCTTACCCGTTATATCGGGATAAACAAGATATGATGTTCCTGCAAGTTGATTATAACCGCCCGGATTTATCATCGGGTTAAACAGTCCATGGCTTAAAACGCCGTAATAATAGTTGTATCCCCAATGCAGGAAGCCTTTTGCATTACCTACATACATCTGAAGACCGATTACTCTGTTTCTTGCGGAGGGTGTGGGGATAATACGATTTGCCGAGTATTCAGTAAGCTGATCTCCCGTGTAATAAACCCAATAATTATCACAGTCTTCAACAAATTTATCTATATCTTCCGAATTAACTATAACTATTGGTGTTTTGGCAAAACCTTTTTCATAATAATCAAAATGAGAAAGGGCATCACCGTACATATAATCTCTGATTTCTTCACCAACTATGCTTTGCGCGT
>JAZSKL010000150.1:0-16827 GCA_045534855.1 Acutalibacteraceae bacterium | reverse complement strand
AATGTAACAAAATGTAACATAAATATTCTAACAAAATCTTACGATTATGTCAAGAGGTGTTTTCTATGGTAGGTTTAAGGGCTATACGCAAGGCTAAAAATCTTAATCAGCTTAAAGTTGCTATGGATTTGAATATAACACGTGAAGCATTATCCCACTATGAAAACGGCAAACGCGATCCAAATCTTGATATGCTTGTTAAAATGTCGGAATATTTTAATGTTTCTATTGATTACCTTATAACCGGAAAAGATTTTGAGAAAAAATAATGTTTGTGTTTTATACAAAAAGTAAGTTGAGCCAAAACGGTTCAACTTTTTTTATGCACAAAACTTATTATTCATAAAGTTTTCTTGTCCGAATCAATTCTATATTTGCAAAGTAATTGATTTTTTTATTGCCAGAAAGAATTATATGTGATATAATGATGAAGTAAATTGGTTATTGTATGCATTAAAGGGGGTTGGTGTTTTTGAGTTATAAAATCGGTCTTTTTAACGATTCTTTTCCGCCAACAATTGACGGTGTTGCAAACGCCGTTAAAAACTATGCCGAAATTATCACGGAAAAATACGGCAAAGCTGTTGTGGTTACGCCCAAATACCCCAATGTTACAGACGATTATCCTTTTGAAGTCAAGCGTTATCTTTCTGCAAAGGTTTCTTCTAAAATGCCTTACCGCGTTGGAAATCCGTTTTCCCCTATTATGGTAAGAAAATTAAGGCAGGAAAAATTTGACCTTTTGCATGTTCACTGTCCGTTTTGTTCAGCACTTTTAGCGCATGAGATCACACTGCTTGACAAACATCGTCCGCCTACGGTATTTACCTATCACACTAAATTTGATATAGACATTGACAACTTTGTACATAATCGACCGATAAACTATATCGGCAAAAAGCTGGTTTTGAAAGGCATCAATTATGCTGATGAAGTATGGTGCGTTTCAAAGGGTTCGGTTGAAAGTTTACGCACAATAGGCTATCAGGGCGATGTAACTATAATGCCAAACGGAACGGATTTCCAAAAAGGGTTAAGTGACCCCAAAATGCTTTACGAAATCGACCGTATGTACCTTATAGAGCCTGATATTCCGATACTTTTGTTCTGCGGAAGAATGATGTGGTACAAAAACATAAAAATCATTCTTGATGCATTAAAAAAGGTAAGCAAAGCAGGAATAAAGTTCAAAGCATTTTTCGTTGGTGACGGACCTGACAGACCCGCTATTGAGCAATACGCCAAAAACAACGGAATTTATGACCTTACCATTTTCACGGGTGCTATATATGACCGCGAAAAGGTTAAAGCATTTTTTTCACGCGCCGATTTGTTTATGTTCCCATCAACCTACGATACTTCAGGTCTTGTTGTTAAAGAAGCGGCTTCCTGCTACTGCCCCACTATTCTTACAAAGGGTAGCTGTGCTGCGGAGGATGTTACCGATATGCAATCGGGAATTTTATGCGATGAAACAGCCGAAGATTTTGCAAAAAAGCTCGCAATTGTTTTAAAGGATAAGGAATTGCTTAAAAAATTAGGTCGGGGTGCAGCCGATGAGGTTTATCTTTCATGGGAGGATTCGGTTGGACGCGCATATAAAAGATATGAATATTTAATAGAAAACAAAAAAGGAAAAAATGTATGATTTTTGATTATTATAAAGGCTTTAATTTAAAAAAGCTTAATGATAAAAAGTTCTCGCATATATGGCTGCTGCTTTACTGGCCGATATTCTATTTGTGCTTTAACCTGTTGGAGGCGCGAAAAGGTGTTAGTTGGATACCGATAGAAATGGATTTAGATGCAAAGATTCCATTTTGTGAGTACTTCATAATCCCGTATTATTTTTGGTTCGCTTATCTTGTATGGATGCTTGTATACACCTTCTTTTATGATGTAGACTCTTTTAAAAAGTATATGACCTTTATAATAATAAGCTACACCGTAACCTGTGTTATATACCTTTTCTTCCCTACAGAACAAAATCTCCGCCCTGTGCTTACCCAGGGAGATAATTTCTTCAAGGATTTGGTATATCATCTGCATAATACGGTGGATAATCCTAAAAATGTATGTCCCTCGCTTCATGTTACCGGTTCTATGGCGGTTATGTTTACAGCTTGGCATTCAAAGCGATACGGTAATAAATACGCAAGATGCCTGTTTATAATAATCACCGTACTTATAAGCTTATCTACAGTATTTTTAAAGCAGCATTCGGCATTTGATATATTCGCCGCTCTCATTCTCTGCTTTGCAATTTACCCATTTGTTTTCAGACTCATTCCTTTAAAACGTGCTAAAACTACAGCATAATAAATCAAAAATCGGTAAAAGCCTTTAAAGCTTCTACCGATTTTTTATTTACCCTATATTAAGAATCTTTTTACGCAATGCTACAATATCGTTAATATCAACCGTTTTATCTATGTTGCAATCAGCAGTTCTTGGATTGTAATTAACCTCAATTTGTGCAAATACCTTTTTAAGCCTTACAATATCCTTAACATCCACAACCGCATCATCATTAACATCGCCATAGGTTGGGTCTATTTTATTTAACGTAAACTCAAACATATTATCCAATCTGTAAAATTTTTGCTTTACGGTTGAATAATACTGGGTTCTGATAGTTTTACCGTCCTCCGCAATATAGAACATCGCAACAAGACCTGTAGCACCTATCGTTTTATCAAAATCAAGTCCCTGTGGGTCAATAAGGAACTGGCTTACAACATTTCCGTTATCACCTTTATCCTGTGATAAAATAATACTACCCGTAGAAATATGACCTGAAAGTACCATGACGATATTCTTATGCTTTCTTATAAGTTTCTCCCAATAATCTATGCCATCGTTATCCTCACCTACCGATGTAGGTGGAACGAGGTCATTTTCATCGGTTGTTGTCCCGTCACTATGCAGATAAGAGTGGGTTGTTATAATAACATTATGGTTAGGATGGCTCTCTATAAGCCCATTTGCCCAAACAAGCACATCATCCGAAGCGCCGAAATCAAGACAAATTACCATATAATCATTTTCACCGGCAGTAAAGAACGAATAGGTATTATCAAGCGTATCATCGTATCTTCCGGCTATCTGATTCATATAGACTGAATTTTCAAAGGTATCTTCAAAACCACCTGATGAATCATGGTTACCCCTTACAAGAGAATAACCAACCTTACCGTCAAGCTTTTCTATCTGTTCCTTTGCAAGCTGCCATTCGGCGGCGGTATCCCAATCGGTAATATCTCCAAGACCGAAAACATACTTGATTTTCTTATCATCAATATTATCTACTATCCAATCATAAATACAAGAAAGCTTATCGGGATAATACCTTGTAACCATCTGCGTATCACCGACAATCGCAAAGGAATATGCGTAATCCTCCACAGGCTCTGCATAGTCCATCCAAACGCCGTGTGAAAGGTCGTTTTTATTAGCAGTTTCATCATAAACCGTCTTTTCAAACGAATCATCAAAATTGTAATATGCAATTATATTATCTGCATTTGCCGAAACCGAAGAGGTATCCGAAGAAATTTCGGTTGCTGTTCGCGCATCCGAAAAAAGCGCAACAGTACGGATTTTTCCCGCAAAATACTCACTTGAAAGTACACCGCTTGCATCACATCCAATATTCAGCTTTGGCGTTGGTATATATCCGCTAAAGGATGCGATAGAAATGCTTTGTTTTAATGTTCCATCTAAATAACAGTTTAATTTATTAGCAGATGCATCGCGAACTACCGCTAAATGTACCCACCTATCAGCCCTTATATCCACACTATCAAAGGTATAGCTTAAATATCTTCCTGTAGGTGTTATATAGAGCATTTGCGGATTGCCTTTTTCATTTACCGAAAGATTAAACACCCCTGCGGCATTTTTAACATCATTAAGATTTCCTATTACAACACCGCCACTGAATTTATGCGATTTCGGCAGATAAATCGTTGCTTCAACCGTATTCGGCATAGCATTAAGCGAGGATTTCATCAAATAGAAATTTTGATTTGAAAAAGCCGCTCCGCCGCTTACTTCATCCATTTTATTTTTCTTTGAAAGGCTTACAAGGTTATGAAATCCATCCGCTTTCCAATCACTTACGTTACCGTAAATGCTTTCGCTATCCTTTCTTACCTCATATAAGCCGCCAAATATCAAATCGCCATAAGAACCGCCTATGCGGTTAAGATAAAATTGGAAGGTATCTATTCTAAAACCGTTTTCAACATCAATTCCCGCAGACGATAATTTATCAAGCAACTTTACGTTACCATTGGTGGTTGCGGTATCAAGATAGCATTTTATATATCCCTTAAAACCGTTTGGCAGATAAAACTCACCGTTAGATCCCGTAACCGCAGTTTGCCACTCAAACGCCTCATTTTCAAGATAAGCTATTTTCATATTAAAGGGTGGTAACCAGGTTGTATTTTCACCGTTTTTATTGGATATTTTAAAGTAAGCCGCCTGCAAATTCCAGTTTTCACCTTTTGAAGCATCATACTGCGGCAGTTCTACATATATAGCAAAAGCATAATTTGTATTTTTAACCGGAAGCCACATATTTGATGCAAAGATTGAATTTGCACCTGCAACCTTGCCTGTTTCAGTATCAGAGTATACTTTTACCGATTGATGGCCGGCACCAACAGCAGCACACTCGGCAAAAACACGCTTTGCATTACCCATTCCGCTTATAGTTAAAATATCGGTTGCCGCCTCTGCACCTACTTCATTATCGTAAAGAGCACGTTTGTTATGAAAAAGAATATCACTGTTTTTCTTTTCTTCAAGCTCGCTTTCACCTGTAAGCTTTGCAACACCTGCATGCGCACCGCCTTGATCGGATAAATTTGCGGTGATTGCGTTACCCTCCTTTAATACACGGTACATACCGCCGATAACAACATCACCATATTCACCGCCAAAGTAGTTAACGGCAAACTGAACACGTCCCACAAGATATCCGTCACTTACATCAAGCCCTGCTTTTTGCTCTAAATAGTCATAAAGCTTCATTTTAGTAGCACCATCGTAGGCTGTATCAAAATGAAACTTAACATATCCCTTAAATCCGTTAGGAAGATACATTTCACCTTCATCGCCTGTAGAAGACACACGCCAATCGGTATCATCAACAGCAAGATAAGAAAGCTTCATATTTGCAGGAACGCGCCATACACCTGCATTATCCTCCTCATAAAACTGAAATGTCATACATTTAAGAGCCCATTTATCCTCTGCTGCCTCGTTATAAAACGGAGTTTCCATATACATCATATATGTATTTGCTTCAGGGTATACAAAAGCATACGGAATTAAAGCAAAGTATGAATTACCTCCCGTAACACCGTGACCCGATATTTTATCGGTATGAAGGCGCATAGAAAGATTTTCAGTATCGGGTTCTGCCGGTTCATCATAGGTCCAAACAGCCGTATCCGATGTATAATTAGCATAAAACGCCGCTATATCCGAACCTACCTGTGTGCCTATAAGATTACGGTCATAAACAGCTCTTTTTCGCTCGGCTGTCATTAAATCCGAGCTTTCTTCTGCGTAAATTAAATTAACAGAAAAAAGAGTTATTATAATCAGCAAACTTAAAACCATACTTAATATTTTTTTCACAAGCACCATTCCTTTAACCATTTTCTTAAATATAACATAATAATTTTTAAAATTCTTTAATTTTTCATTTCAATTTTGTCGTTTTTTAGTTTTGAAATTTAATGAAGTTATATAATTTGATGCGACAAGTAATGAACGAATCAAAATAGAGTGCCTCATAAAAAAGTGAGACAGCCTGTTTTTCAATTTAAAAATATTTCTACGGCTATCAAAAACTATATTCATTATAAATCGCATTTAAAACACTATCCAAGTATAAATGATTTTTAAGTGATATTTTAATTTCCCCCTTGATAATAATAAAAAATAATTATATAATATAAATTGGTTTATTTTGTTTATATTTAGAAAACATATTATTGGAGGTTTTTTAAAATGAAATTAGGTATGGTAGGACTGCCGAATGTTGGCAAATCCACTTTATTTAACGCTATTACAAACGCAGGTGCACAATCGGCAAACTATCCGTTCTGCACTATCGAACCAAATATAGGTATGGTAAGCGTTCCTGATGAGCGTCTTGAAAAGCTTGCTGAAATTTATCAGCCTGATAAATTCACACCTGCTGTTATTGAATTTGTTGATATTGCAGGTCTTGTAAAGGGTGCATCAAAGGGCGAAGGTCTCGGAAACAAGTTCTTAAGCAACATCCGCGAGGTTGATGCTATTGTTCACGTTGTTCGTTGCTTTGAGGGTACAGATATTATCCACGTTGAGGGTTCTATCGACCCTGCCCGCGATATTGAAACTATAAATTTAGAGCTTATTCTTTCGGATATCGAAATTGCACAGCGCCGTCTCGACCGCGCAAAGAAGGCTGTTAAGGGCGATAAATCAATTCAGGCAGAGGTTGATTTCCTTGAAAGACTTATTACCCATCTTGAAAACGGACAGCCCGCCCGTTCGGTTGAAATAACCGATGAAGCTCAAGAGGCTATACTTTTCGATACACCGCTCTTATCCTTAAAGCCGGTAATTTACGCTTGCAATATGAGCGAGGAAGATTTTACCGCAGGTATTGAGGATAATGCTCACTACAACACAGTAAAAGAAATAGCCGACCGCGAAAAGGCAGAAATTCTTCCTATTTGCGCCGCTATTGAAGCTGAAATCTCATCGCTTGACGATGACGAAAAAATTATGTTCTTGGAAGAACTCGGTCTTGAGCGTTCAGGTCTTGACCGTATGATTCAAAAATGCTACCACCTTTTGGGACTTATATCCTACCTCACAGCCGGAAAACCTGAAGTTAGAGCTTGGACTATAACCGCAGGTACAAAGGCACCTCAAGCCGCAGGTAAAATCCATACCGATTTTGAGCGTGGTTTTATCAGAGCCGAGGTTATAGCTTATGACGACTTTATCGCTTGCGGCGGAAGTATGACTACCGCTAAAGAAAAGGGTCTTGTAAGAAGCGAAGGCAAGGAATACGTTATGAATGACGGAGATATTGTTCTTTTCCGATTTAATGTTTAATACATAAAATTTTTACGGAGGGTTTAATATGCCTTTTTTCTTCGATTATTACGGTTATTTAGTATTTGTTGTTCCTGCAATGATTATATCTCTTTTAGCGCAAATTGCAGTTAAAAGTGCATTTTCAAAATATTCAAGAAGACTTTGCAATCAAAGCGGAGCAGACGCTGCAAGGGCGGTACTTTCGGCAAACGGTGTTACAGGTGTTACCGTAACAAGAGTAGCCGGCAACCTTACCGACCATTTTGACCCCCGTACAAACACAATAAGACTTTCTGATTCGGTTTACGATAACCGAACGATTGCAGCGGTAGGCGTTGCCGCACACGAAGCAGGACATGCTGTTCAATATGCAAAGGGATATAAGCCGATTCATATCCGTGCATCTATCCTCCCCGTTTGCAATTTAGGTTCTACGCTTTCAATACCGCTTGTAATTTTAGGAATTGCTTTCAGTTTTTCTATACTCATTGATGTTGGTATAATTCTGTTTTGCGCGGTGCTTGCTTTTCAGCTTGTAACATTGCCGGTTGAGCTTAATGCTTCAAGACGTGCAATTACCGCAATAAGGCAAACAGGACTTCTGACATCGGAAGAAGATATAAGCGGTGCAAAAAAGGTTTTGCGCGCCGCCGCTATGACCTATATTGCGGCAGTTATTACCTCACTTTTACAGCTTTTAAGGCTTTTAAGTCTTGCTAACAGAAATCGAAGGTGACATAATGTTCAGAAAAACCTATGCCGAAATTGACAGTACGGCTTTAACCGAAAACATTAAAAAAATAAGGGAATATTTCCCCGAATATGAATACTGCTTCGGTGTTGTCAAGGGTAATGCCTACGGTCACGGAATGCAGACTGTAAACGCACTTGTTAACGGCGGCGTTAATTATTTGGCGGTTGCCACTTTAGAAGAAGCCGTTAAAATAAGAGCTTATAATCAGCAAACTCCTATTTTGTGTTTAGAGCCTATTGATAAAGAATATTTAAGTATAGCAAAACAGAACAATGTAACCTTAACCATTCATCGTATTGATATTTTGGAGAACACCGTACAAAGCGGTATAAACGGCTTAAAGGTTCATCTCAAGGTAGACAGCGGTATGAACCGTTTAGGTTTTAAATCGAAAGAGGATTTTAAAAAAGCGGTTAAAATGATAAACGAATGTGAAAACCTCATGCTTGAGGGTATTTACACGCATCTTGCAACAAGCGGTCTTAACGATGTGTGGTACGATAAGCAGGTAGAAAGCTTTAAGAAGATTACCGCCGATATTGACCTTACAAAAATCCCGATAGTTCATATTGACCGTTCACTCACTTTAGTTCATCACAAAAAGGTGGATTTTGTAAACGGTATGAGACTTGGAATTGCTATGTACGGCTTTGCACAGAGTATTCCCGCACCAACGGGACTTGCAAAAATCAAGCGTGCTTTGAGACTGCGAAAAACACCGATAAGTGAACCGATTTTTGAAAACAGTCTAAAGCTTAAAACCGCAATGAAGCTTTACAGCGAAATCATTGATGTAAAGAAGGTTAAAAAGGGTGAGTTTGTTGGCTACGGTGCCGACTTTACCGCCGAAAGCGATATGAATGTTGCAACCGTTGCAATAGGCTATTATGACGGTATAAAGTCAAGCTTCAGCAATGTTTTCTGCAAGGGTGAAAAATGCCCGATACTCGGTAAAATATGTATGGATATGACATCTGTAAAGGTATCCGACAACATAAAATGTGGTGATAAGGTTGAGATTTTCGGTGATAACATAACCATTCCCACACTCACAAGAAGAAGCGGTATAAGTGCTTACCACCTGCTTACAGGTATATCCGCAAGAGTTCCGCGTATTATGGACGGAAAGGAATATGAGCTTTAAATGAATTTTGAAGTTTTGATAATAGGTACAGATGCAAACGCCTACTATATGGCACGCTGTTACCACGAATTATACGGCAAAAAAGCAAATCTGCTTGGAAAATCTCCCCTGCCCTATACTGCTTATTCAGATATACTCAACATAATTTATAACGATAAAATCTGGGATGAAGATGGTTTTTTAGAGGCAGTTTATGCTTTTAAACGCTCTAACGGTGATAAAAAAACGCTTCTTATAAGCTCGAACGAAACATACGCAGGCTTTATTGCCAATAACCGCCAGAAGCTTATTGATGACGGTTTTGTTTTCAATTATCCCGAAAAGCAGATAATCGAAACTCTTATGTATAAGGATAGCTTTTATAAAACCTATCAAGACAGCATTTTAGACCTGCCAAAAACGGTTTATTACGATTGCACGGAATGCGGTGAAGTCCCCAAAGACTTTACTTTCCCCGTAATTGTAAAGCCCAGCAACGTTATACTTTACAATCATCTTAATTTTGAGGGCAAAAATAAAATATACAAGATTGAAAGTCATGCAGAGCTTGAAAGTACCGTTAAAAAAATTGTTAAAGGCGGATATGATGACTGCCTTATTTTACAGGATTTCATACCCGGTGACGACAGCTATCTTTTTGATGCGGTTGCCTACTGCGATAAAAACAGTAAGCTTAAAATGCTATCCATGGCGCAGATAGGACTTCAAGAGCACAGCCGTTCAATGGTCGGAAATGCTGCAGTACTTATAAACGGATATAATCAATTCGGAAACACCGAAGAGATATGCAAAAAGCTTGGTGAATTTTTAGAAAGCATAGGCTATTGCGGATTTGCGGAGTTTGACCTTAAATATGACCGCCGAGACGGTAAGTTCAAGGTTTTAGAAATTAACGCAAGACAAGGCAGAAGCAGTTATTACATCTGTCCGCTCGGCTGCAACCCTGTTAAAATGCTTATAGATGACCTGATTTTGGGCGATGTGGAAGATTACGGTCTTTTAAAGAATGAATTGCTTTTATCATTTGTTCCAAAAGGTATTATTAAAAAATATATTAAAAATGATGAATACCGTAAAAAAGCATTAACACTATGGAAAAGCGGACACGCAAATCCGCTTGATTACAAAAAAGATAAAAACCTAAAGCGCAAATTATACTTTTTAAAGCGCAAAATGCGCTATTTCAAGGATTATAAAAACGGTTATTGGAAGGTAGATTAAAATATGTGCGGATTTACAGGCTTTGCCGACTGTATAAATGTAAGTGAAAAAGACATTATAATCAAAAAAATGGCTGACCGTATTATACACCGCGGTCCTGACAGTGACAGTTACTTCACCGCTTCTCATGTTGCTTTAGGCTTCCGCAGATTGAGTATCGTTGACCTTGCAGGAGGCGATCAGCCGATATTCAACGAAAATAAGGATAAGGTTATTGTATTTAACGGTGAGATATACAACCACAAAGAGCTTCGTGCAGAATTGGAGCAAAAAGGGCATATTTTTAAGACCAATGCCGATACCGAGGCTATTCTTCATGGCTATGAGGAATACGGCTGTGACCTTTTCCCAAGGCTTCGCGGTATGTTTGCGTTTGTTATTTATGACCTTAATACCCACGCACTTGTGGGCGCACGCGACCCGTTTGGTATAAAGCCGTTTTATTACTACAACAAGGATGGGCATTTTATGTTCTCCTCCGAAATAAAGGGTATGCTTGACCACCCGAACTTTGAAAAGGAAGTAAACCGCTCGGCGCTTAAAATGTTCCTTTTATTCCAGTATTCGGTATTCGATGAAACATTTTTTAAGAATGTTTACAAGCTTCGCCCCGGTCACTACTTTAAGTATGACGGTAATACACTTGAAACAAAGCCGTATTTTGAGGTAAGCTACAAAAAGACCGATTTAGGCTACGAAGAGCACAAAAAAGAAATCACCGAAGCACTTGAAAATTCGGTACACTATCATCAGATAACCGCAGATGTTGAGGTTGGTTCTTACCTTTCGGGCGGCGTTGACTCATCCTACGTTGTAAGCGTTGCAAAGCCCGATAAAACCTTTACCGTAGGCTTTGATGTTCAAGGCTTTGATGAAACTAAAATGGCGGCTGATTTTTCCAAGCTTTGCGGAATAAACAATTACAGCCGTTATATCCCCAAAGAAGAATTTTTCAAAGCACTCCCCCGCGTTCAGTATCATACCGATGAGCCAGAGGCTAACCTTTCGGCTGTTCCGCTTTTGTTCCTTTCAGAGCTTGCAAGAAAGCAGGTAAAGGTTGTGCTTTCGGGTGAGGGTTCTGATGAAATGTTCGGCGGCTACAACGAGTATTACGAAACAAAGGGCGTAAGAGCATATATGAAGCTTCCGAGAGTTATTCGCCGCGCTATGGCGGCAATAGCTTCAAAGCTTCCGCACTTCCCCGGTAAAAATACAATTATTAAATACAGCAAGCCGTTTTGCGAGAGATATCTCGGTCACGCACAGATTATGGATGAAAAAGAAGCCAATCGTATTCTTTGCGATGAACTCAAGGATAATATGACCACAACCGATGTTCTTATGCCCTACTTTGAAAAAGTTAAGAACTGCGATGAGGTTTTGCAGAAGATGTATATAGATATGCACTTCTGGTTACCGCAGGATATTCTGCTTAAAGCCGATAAAATGACTATGGCAAACTCAATTGAGCTTCGCGTTCCGTTCCTTGACCGCGTTGTATGGGATGCCGCTTCAAAGGTTCCTACCGAATATCTTGTTAAAAACGGCAGAACCAAAGCAATTTTCCGTGATATTGCTGATGAAAAAATACCCGAGGATTGGTCTAACCGCAGAAAATTAGGCTTCCCTGTTCCGTTCTCAAAATGGATACGCGAGGAAGAATATTACAAACTGCTTAAAGAGGCGTTTTCTGCCGATTATGTATCACAGTTCTTTGATAAAAAAGTTATTAACCGTCTGCTTGAAGACCATTACAGCGGCAAACAGAACAACGGAAGAAAAATTTATAACATTTACTGCTTCCTTATCTGGTATAAGGTTTATTTTGTTGAGGAGTTATAATGGGTAAATTAAAAAAATCCTCCTTTTTGGAGGGGGCTTACATCGCAACTGCCTGCATATTTTTAAGTAAAATTTTAGGTATACTCTATGTTATACCGTTTTACAGAATTATAGGTCAGCAAGGCGGTGCGCTTTACGGTTATGCCTATAATATCTATAATCTTTTCCTTATGATTTCGAGTGTGGGTATTCCCTTTGCAATATGCAAGCTTACAAGCGAGTATACCGCTCTCGGTCAAGAAGATAAAAAGATAAGAATGTACCGTCTTGCAACCATTACGGTTTTAGTATTCTCGGTTATTTCGTTCTTGGTTTGCTTTATTTTTGCAAAGCCGATTGCTCTTTTGATTTTGGGCGAAATTAAGGAAGGCAACAACATTGATGATGTTGTTTTTGTAATACGTTGCATTTCCTTTACTCTGCTTATTGTGCCTATGCTTTCTATCAAGCGCGGTTATTTGCAGGGTCATAAATACATTAGCCAGCCATCGTTCAGTCAGGTTGTTGAACAGCTTGCAAGAATAGTTATAATCCTTGTTGGCAGTTATATATTCGTTAAATTTTTCGATTCGGTTAAAAACGCTGTAGGTATTTCGGTTTTGGCGGCAGGACTCGGCGGACTTATAGCCTATTTCTACCTTACCTTTGTTGTAAGAAATAACCGCAGTGAATTAGGTCTTAAAAAGCGTGCCGTTTCAACAAGAGCGCAGGATAAGCAGATTGTTAAAGAAATAATCATCTGCGCTATTCCCTTTATAATCATAAATATAGCTAACACGCTTTATACCTCAACCGATATGGTTCTTGTTTTAAGAACTTTACCGGGACTTGGCTTTACCGGCAAGGAAACCGAGTTTATAAGCAGTGTAATGACTACATGGGGTACTAAATTTAACGCAATTATAACAGCCGTTTCAACCGGTTTAATAGTAAGCCTTATTCCGCATATCGTTTCCGACCACACAAACGGAAATCACGAAGAGGTAAACGGCAACTTTAACAAATGCCTTAAAATCATTCTTCTTATAATAACCCCGCTTTCCTGTTTTATAAGTGTTATGTCGGATAGTTTTTGGGCAGTGTTTTACGGCAAATCCGAAATAGGCTCAAACCTTATACGCTTAACCATTGTTGTAACGATATTCGACTGCTTGTATATGGTTCTTAATTCGCTTATGCAAAGCCTTAACAAAAAGCATATCATTTATTACAGCGTAATCGCAGGACTTGGTGCAAACCTTTTACTTGATATTCCGTTTATGCACCTTTTCCATAAGCTTTCGCTTCCTGCATATTACGGTGCTGTTGCGGCTACCCTTTGCGGATTTTTAATTTCAAATACAATGAGCCTTGTATATTTGAAAAAGAATATGTCTCTTAATTTTAAAGAAACTTTTTCAGCTTTACCGAGGGCTATTATTTCAATTGCAGTTATGATAGGCGTTGGAATAGCCTGCAGACAGTTTTTACCTGTAACCAGCAATTCTACTGCCATTCAGATAATAAATATAGCAATTTCAGGTATTTTATGCGGCGGCATTTATTTGGTTCTTAATTTTAAAACACTTAAAACCATTCTTCCGCCAAAACTTCTCAAAAAATTACATTTAGCATAAGAGGTCCTTTTAATGCAAAACAAATCTTGGTACCGTCAAGGTCTTCGTGACGGTATCCCAATTGCTTTAGGTTATTTCGCAGTAGCCTTTGCGCTTGGTATAACCGCTAAAACAACAGCTAAATTAAATGTTGTACAAGCCACTCTTGCAAGCTTTTTACTTAATGCTTCAGCAGGTGAATACGCGGGATTTACACAAATTGGTGAGGATGCGCCTTATTTTATTGCGGTAGCTTTTGTTTTGGTTGCAAACGCGCGTTATTTATTGATGTCCTGCTCTTTGAGCCAAAAGCTCTCTCCCGATACACCGCTTATCCACCGTTTGCTTATTGCGTTTGATGTTACCGATGAAATTTTTGCAATTTCGGTTTCGGTAAAAGGAAAACTTAATCCGTTTTACAACTACGGTGCTATGACGGTTGCACTCCCCGGTTGGGCAGGCGGTACCGCACTCGGCGTTTTAATGGGTAACATATTACCAACAAATGCTGTAAGCGCTTTGGGCGTTGGTCTTTACGGAATGTTTATTGCAATTATTATTCCGCCAGCAAGAAAAAACCATATTATTGCAGGAATTGTAATAATTTCTATGGCTTTAAGCTTTGTATTTACAAAAGCCCCCATATTTTCGGGCATTGATTCGGGTATCAAGGTAATAATCCTTACTATTGTTATCTCTCTTGCGGCAGCTATCCTTTTCCCTGTTAAAGAGGAACAGGAAAACGAAAAGGAGTCACCGGATAATGCATAATAAATATGTATACATACTTTTAATGGCGGCAGTTACATATCTTATCCGCGTTTTACCGCTTACTCTTATAAGAAAAGAAATTAAGAATGTCACCATCCGTTCATTCTTATATTATGTTCCCTATGTAACCTTGAGTGTTATGACCTTTCCTGCCATTCTTGATGCTACAAGCAGTGAATGGTCAGGTCTTGCGGCACTTATTGCGGGTGTTACGCTTGCGTGGTTCGGCGCTTCGCTTTTTAAGGTTGCGGTTTGCTCTTGCGCTATAGTTTTTATAATTGAGTTTATTATTTTATAACACTTTAAAGCATATTTTTTTAAAAAAATCCCGATAATATTTTTCGGGTGATGCTTTTTGAAAACAAAAACTAAACAGATAATCGTACTCACAGCAATAATAACATTAAGTATTTGTGCATTTATCGGTTGTTCTTTTGTATATATTTATCTTAAGAGTAACTTAAGCGCCGAGTATACCGATAAAACGCAGTCTCTTATTCCTTACAGCAACGTACCGAAAACCGCTACAATAAGCTTTATTTTTCCTGATGACAGCGGTATGCTTTTAACGCTTGATTTTGAAAACGGCAGTATCGGTGCGGATTTTTCAAAAGACCGTTCGGGTGCTGATTTTACAGTTAAAACAGAAAACGAAACAATTAGTGGGTTTATCGACCGAATAGGCGGTATTGAAATACCTTTAGACGGCACTGTTTACCGCTATACGGGATTGCAGGCTGTACGGCTTTCGCAAAACGGTTATGTTACCAAACCGCAGGTTGTAAAAGCCGTTTTTTCAAAAATTGCGGCAAACGGCATAACTCGCGATCAACTTAAATACCTTTTTAGCCACAGCCATACCGAGCTTACTATGGCTCAGTATTATTCTTGGCCTGAATGGCTTAAAGAAATGTGCGTAAACGCGCATTTAACAGAATAAAGATTTCGGAGTGATATAGTTGAAAAGATTAACGGCAGTTTTTATATGCTTTATTTTTACAATAACAATCCTTTCGGGATGTAGCTTCGAAAAGATTGAAAAGCAAATCAACAAAGCAGTAAATGATTTTGCTGAATTTTCAGGGCTTCGCGGCGAAACGGTTGAATTTGTTATTGAAGAAAGCGTTAAGGTTGAGCCTGCCGCTATTCCTACTGATACAAAAAACAGTCATTTTTGCTATAATATTATAAATGCCGAACAAAAAAGAATTTACCGACTTATCCTTACCGCAACCCAGCAAATGACAGACGGTTTTATAGAGCTTGGCAGTTGCAAACAAAGCTATAACACCGATATTGCAGTGGCTTATCAGGCGGTTGCAAATGACCACCCCGAGCTTTTTTGGATGCCTTATTCCTACCTTATAAATAATAAAGGAAATAAAAAATCTCCTAAAATTTTAATCGCAATGTCATATAAAGGTAACGACCATAACTGCAGTTGGCTTATTTCAAAATCTGAAAGAGATTATATGAGTGAGCTACTTGAAAGCGAGGTTGCAGACCTTATAGAAAATGCAAAAGGTCTTTCGCGTTATGAAGCCGAGCTTTATTTCCATGATGAAATCTGCTATAAAACCGAGTATGTTACGGGCGAGCCCAAAGATTTGGTTTATACCGCTTACGGAGCTTTAGTAAACGGCAGAGCAGTTTGTGAGGGTTACTCGCGGGCTATGCAGATGCTTTGTCAAAGACTTGGTATTCCCTGTACTTTGATTTCGGGCGAATCCGAGGGAACTGGCCATTTATGGAATTTAATCAATCCGGGTGACGGTTGGTATCATCTTGATGTTACCTGGGATGATAATGACGAAACAAACGAGCCCTACCGTCTATACTTCAACCTTACCAATGAAGAAATTAAAAACGACCGCACAATAGCGCCTAATCTTTCACAGTTTGGCGCAAGCGATAAATTAGAGGGTAATTACAATCTTATTACCGATGAATGCACCAATACAACCTATAATTTCTTTGTTTATGAGGGTTTGATTTTAGATAATTCTTACGCAAAGGATGTTTCCGCAAAAATATATCAAGCAAACCTAAACGGTACTAAAGAGCTGACTTTCAGATTCGAAAATAAAAGTTTAAATACCAAATTTGAAAAGAACTATCAAGATTATGTTACCGAAATACAAAAAACACTTAACCGCTCTTCATCCAAAATAACAATAACTAATATTTCGTTTGTTAAAGATACTGTTACTTTTTATTGGTGATTATACTATAGTCGATTTTGCTTAAAATAATAAATCAAAACGCGCATTTGACTTTATTATTTTAAGCAATTCTTTTTATATATTAAAAAATTACGCAGTTTAAGTTTAAAATTGACAAAACCCTATTTAGAAGTTATACTATTATAATGGTTATAGAAAGTCGAAATA
>JAZSKL010000134.1:0-7090 GCA_045534855.1 Acutalibacteraceae bacterium | reverse complement strand
GAAGATGATTAAAAGATTTGCAGTTGTAGTGCTTGCTTTATTGCTTGCTCTTTCGGCTTGCGGATGTTTGCACGAAAAGGATGAGGTTGCAGTTACCGTTGGTGACCTTGAGTTTACCTCTGCTTATTATATGTGTGCATTTGTTTTTGCTGATTTGCAGGGACAGCAGGAGGTATATGACTCCCTTTCCGAAAAGGATAAGTCTAATGCCGAGCTTGATTACCGTTCAAAGAAGATTGACGGTAAGGAGTATCAGAAGTGGGTTGAGGATGAGGCAGTTAAAACAATTAAAAACAATGCCGCTTACCGTACCCTTTGCAAGAACAACAAGGTTTCTTTGAGTGATAAGCTTAAAGAAAGCCTTAATCAGGAAATTGAACAGATGTGGGCTTATTATTCCGATTGGTTTAAAGCGAACGGTGTTTACCGCGAAACCTTTGAGACCTATATGACCGATACTTATTATAAGTCTGCTTACTTTGATTACCTTTACGGTAAAGAGGGTACAAAAGCTCCTGCGGCTGAAGAAATAACCGCTAAAATGACCGAAAACCTTATTTTGGCTGATGTTTTAGAGGGTGCTTTCACATCTTATGACCAGACTACAGGCGCACAGAAGACCTTAACCGATGCAGAAAAGACCGAGCTTAAAAATAAGTTCAACGCTTATGCGGCTGACCTTACTGCCGGTAAAAAGACCTTTGAGCAGGTTTATCACGAGCATAAAGGCACCGAACAAGCTAAAGAGGATACCGAGATTACCGATTTTGGTGAGTCTGATGTAGCTCCCAAGAACCGCCACGCTTCTGTTTTCGGTACAAAGGCTGTTGAGGAAAAGACAGGCAGCAGCTATCAGAGCGCGCATTTTGACACCGTTAAGGCAATGGCTGTTGGTGAGGTAAAGGTTATTGAGCTTGAGGATAATGCAGGTATTATGCTTGTTGTAAAGCGTGATATTATTGATGATAAGTACTATGCAGATAACTTTGAAACCGTTGTTCGTTACCTTTTGAAGGATGCTGATTTCGAAAAGGAAATTGCAGCTCATGTAAAGGCAACCAAGTGTGAAGTTAGCGATTATGCGGTAGGTCAGTTTGAAGCAAATGATATTCCTGAAATGACCTATAACGAGCAGTAAATATTTTAGCACCGCTTTCAAAGCGAAAGCGGTGTTTTTATGTGATTGTAAGTTTTTTTAAAACTTTTAAAAAAAATGTTGCAATCTAGATGTTTATGTGGTATTATAATAAATACTGTAATTAGTGTGACGAATGTCGCTTTATACAAATGTAAGGAGGTGTCATGATGCCGAATATTAAATCCGCTAAGAAACGTGTTCTTATCAACAAGGCAAACAATGAGCGTAATAAGGCTTATCGTTCTGCTCTCAGAACCGCTATTAAAAAGGCTGACGCCGCTATTGATGCTAAGGCCGCTGATGCTAATGAGGCTGTAAAGGTTGCTGTTAAGAAGCTTGATCAGGCTGCTTGCAAGGGTATTCTTCATAAGAATAATGCTGCCAGAAAGAAATCTCAGCTTGTAAACCGTCTTAATGCTAACGCATAATAGTACAAATTTTATTTTTTGCAAAAAATAAAAGCAGAACCGTGTTCAAACGAACACGGTTCTTTTTTAGTTCTGTTTACATTTAATCTTGCTTTATAGCATCAATTAAAGCCTCTGCGGTACGTATTCCGTCAACCGCGGCAGACATAATTCCGCCTGCATATCCTGCGCCCTCTCCGCAAGGGAAAAGACCTTCGGTATTAACGCTTTGTCCGTTTTCGTTTCTTAAAATTCTTATTGGCGATGATGAACGCGTTTCAGGTGCTGAAAGTATTGCTGCACTGTCGGCAAAGCCGGGAAGCTTTTTATCAAAGAGCGGAATGCCCTCTTTGAGTGAATCAACAATAAAACGCGGGAATATATCGTAAAAGTCGGCATTTACGGTATTTGGTTTTACGGTGGGCTTAACCTTTTCGGTAGTGTCGGGTCTGCCGTATAAAAATTCACCTAATGTAACCGTTGGCACAGCACCCGAAGCAATATTATAAGCTTTTTGCTCGATTTTACGTTGTAGCTCACAGCCTGCAAGCACATCATCACCCTCAAAATCTGTTGGGTCAACATTTACAAGCAATGCGCTGTTAGCATTTTGTCCGTCACGGCGGCTGTTGCTCATACCGTTTATTGCAAGCATATTTTCCTCGCTTGAGGCATTTATAACTTCACCGCCGGGACACATACAAAAAGTGTAAACACCGCGTCCGTTTTTAAGATGCACAGCAAGCTTGTAATCGGCGACCGAAAGGGCAGGATGACCTGCATATTTTCCGTAAAGTGCGCGGTCAATATCGCTTTGTAAATGCTCTATTCTTACTCCCATTGCAAATGGCTTGCGCTCAATCTCAATACCGATATCTTTAAGCATTGAGAATGTGTCGCGTGCCGAATGACCGCAGGCTAAAATGATATTATCGCATTTTATTTCTTCGCCGTTTGCAATAACCGCCGTAACCTTACCGTTTTGGGTTATTATCTTATCAAGCCTGCAGTTAAATCGCACTTCTCCGCCAAGCTCCTCAATTTTACATCGCAGATTTTTAACAACATCTATTAAAATATCCGTTCCTATATGGGGTTTAGCATCGGTAAGTATATGCTTCGGCGCACCAAACTCATAAAGCTTTTCAAGTACAGTTCGGCAACGGAAATCCTTTATTCCTGTGTTGAGCTTGCCGTCAGAAAATGTTCCTGCACCGCCCTCTCCAAACTGAACATTTGAGTTTTCGTTGAGCTTGCCGCCTGCCAAAAAGCTTTCAACATCGTTTTTTCTTGTATCGGCATCGGCGCCGCGTTCTAAAACAATCGGCTTTAATCCTGCAATTGCAAGCGTTAATGCCGCAAACATTCCTGCAGGTCCAAAACCTACTATTATGGGGCGATGTTCAGGGCAAAAATCAACCTTTTTAAAGGTGTATTTTCGTTCATTGTACCTTTGAGCTTTTTTTGAGCGCGCAATAAGCCTGTCCTCACCCGAAGCCTCAACCAAAAATGAACAGCAAAAATGAACCTTGTCGCGCTGTCTTGCATCAACTGATTTTTTATAAAGAGAAGCGCTTTTAATATACTGAATATCGGTCTTAAGCTCCTTTGCGACAATCGGTTTAAGGCTTGAAAAGTCTGTTTTTAAAGGTAAATTTATATTATTTAAAAGTATCATTTCTTAAAATTCCGTTTCTTTTATTTTACAGATAGCATCGGCGGCAAGTAATGCAGAGCTCCAAGCCCATTGAAGATTGAAGCCGCCGCAATCACCGTCAATATCAAGTATTTCTCCTATGGCAAAAAGGTTTTTATCCTTTTTAGACATCATAGTTCGTGGGTCAAAGCATTCTGTTGCAAGTCCGCCTGCGGTAACTTGAGAATTTATAAATCCCGTAGTGCCCGTTATCTCAAAACGCCAGTCTTTGATTTTTTCGGCAAAAGCCTTTGCATCCGATGTTTTTAATTCCTTAACCGATTGCGAAAGCGCAAAACCGCACTCCTTTAAAACAGACTGTCCTACACGCTTGTTGAGCATACCTGTGAAAAACTCCTCAAGTGTGCGATGTTTTAAATCGTTTATTCGTTCAGCAATGATTTGTTCAAGCCGATTGGCGGTATACTCGGGCATAATATCAAGGCTTATGAATAACCTTTTAGAAATTCGCTCGGCATTTCTTGAAAGCTGTAAAACGGGCGGTCCCGAAAGACCGTAATCACAGAATAAAACCTCTCCGTATTCTTCTCTTAATACAGTTTTTCCGTCTGTAAGGCGGGCGGTTGCATTTACCTTCATTCCTTTAAGCGCTCTTACTGCCGCGGGGTCGGTTTTAAGCTGAACGATAGCAGGTGTGGTTTTAACCGTTTTATATCCTTTTTGCTTAAATAAGCGCAGTACAGAGCCGTTACTGCCTATCTTCTCTCCGCCCGAGTAAAGCCCTGCCGCTAAAATTACAAAACGGCAGTCAAGTGTGAGGCTTTGTGACTTTACTGTATATATATTTTTACGTTTTTCAATATCGGTTACGGCAGTTTCGGTAAATATATCAACCTGTAACTCCTCTAATGCAAAGCGAAGAGCATCTACAACAGAGGAAGCCTGCAATGAATAGGGATAGGCACGTCCTACCTCGTCATAAACAAAAATTATTCCAAGCTTTTTAAAGAAGCTTTCGGCGGTATGGTTCGTGTACTTTTTTAATGCATATTCGCAAAAGCTTACATCTTCACCGTGATAACGCGAAAGCTCTATGCTTTTATTTGTTATATTGCAACGCCCGTTTCCCGTTGTTATAAGCTTTTTTCCGATTCGGGGCAGTTGTTCAAGTATAGCAACCTTTATTGCGGGGTTATTTTGTTTAAGGCGCACAGCGGCACAAAGCCCTGCGGCACCGCCGCCTATTATTGCAACATCATAATACATAATAACTCCCCCGAAAGTTTAAATTACTAAATAATAATACCATAGTTTATTGCAGTTCGCAAGGCGAAAATAATTTACGCTTTGTTTATAGACTTTTTGCTAAAATATGTTATAATAATTAAAATAAGTAATGTATGGCTATTTCTTAGTCGGAAAAGAGGTTATAAATGAATTTAAACAGAGCTCCTGAAAGAGATTATTCTGAAATTACACCGCAGATAGAAAGTTATGCCGAAAAGTGCATAACCAAAGGCAAAATCGATTCGGCTCTTTATATAGAACATAAGGTGAATCGTGGACTTCGTGATTTAGAGGGCAGGGGAGTTTTAACGGGACTTACCGAAATTTCCGAAATAACCTCAAAGAAGATAATAAACGGCGAGGAAGTCCCCTGTGACGGTAAGCTTTTTTACCGCGGATATGATGTTGAGGATTTAGTAGCAGGCTTTATGAAGGATGACCGATTTGGTTTTGAGGAGGTAATATATCTCCTTTTATTCGGTGAACTGCCAAATTGCGATGAGCTTAAAGATTTTAATGATGTTTTAAGCAGTTACCGCAGTTTGCCGGAATCGTTTGTGCGCGATATAATAATGAAAGCGCCGTCTTCTGACAGTATGAATTCTTTAGCGCGAAGTGTTTTAACCCTTTATTCTTATGATAATGACCCCGATAACACTTCAATTTCCAATGTCCTTCGTCAGTGCTTACAGCTTATTGCAACATTCCCCATGCTTGCGGTATACAGTTATAATTCATATAACTATTATCTTAACGGCCATCGCAGTTTCTTTATTCATGAGCCTGACCCCAAACTTTCAACGGCTGAAAATTTACTGCATTTGCTTCGTATAGACAGCAAATATACACCGCTTGAAGCAAAAATTCTTGACCTTGCTTTGGTGCTCCATGCTGAACACGGCGGCGGTAATAACTCTACCTTTACTACCCACGTTGTTACTTCTTCCGGAACAGATACCTATTCGGCTGTTGCGGCGGCTTTAGGTTCGCTTAAAGGCCCTAAACACGGTGGAGCAAATATCAAGGTAAGAGCTATGTTTGATGATATAAAGAAAAACGTGAAAAATTGGGATGATGAGCAGGAGATAAGCCTGTATTTGCAAAAAATCCTTAAAAAGGAAGCCTTTGATAAAGCAGGTCTTATTTACGGTATAGGTCATGCAGTATACTCTATTTCTGACCCGAGAGCAACCGTTTTCCGTTCCTTTGTAAAGAGCCTTTCGGAGGAAAAAGGTCTTGAAAAGGAATACAGACTTTATTCCAATGTTGAAAAAATTGCCCCTGAACTTATTGCGAAACAACGTAAAATGTATAAGGGCGTAAGCGCGAATATTGATTTTTACAGTGGTTTTGTTTATGAAATGCTTGAACTTCCGCCTGAACTCTATACTCCGCTTTTTGCAATAGCTCGAATTGCCGGCTGGAGTGCCCACCGTATAGAAGAGCTTGTAAATGCAGGTAAAATAATCCGTCCTGCATATATGAATGTTCAATCAAGACGTGAGTATAAGGAAATGAATAACAGATAAATTAAAGGGCTGTGTCTATTGCGACACAGCCCATCGTTATTTTTTAGAGATAAATTGTATGTGATTTTTTAAATACTTCGTTAGGCTCAAGGGTTAAAATTCCCTCTTTTTCCTCAATTGCATAGCCGTCATCATTCATAGACGGAATACCGCACCATGGTTCAATACAGATGTAACCTGCACCCGGCTTTGTCCATAAAAGCAGATAATCGCATCCGGGGAAATCAACTGTAAGGTTTCTTCCGGTCTTGCGGTTGCGAAGCATTGCACTGCGGGATTTAACACTTTTGAAAACAAGAGCATCGATTTCAAAATACTTTTCGTAAAGCGGAAGAACATTGCTTTCTTTGATAATCGGCTTGGTCTCATGTGCTAAAAGCGAGCCGTCAAGAACGCAGGTGTTGAGTGTTTCTTTTTGCGGGAAGATTATATCGTAATCCTCAATTCCCTCCGGACAGGCATAAGCTTCGTGAGAGCCTACCGAGAAATACATCTTTTCATCAGAGAGGTTCTTAACCTCGTACTTAACCTCAACTGCGGTATCGCGAAGTGAGTATGTAATCCTGAATTCGTAGCTAAAGGGATATACCTCTTTGCTTTCAGGAGTATCGGTAAGTAAAAATGTTACAAAGTTGCAACCGCTCTTTTCAACTGCAAAATCGCTTACGCGTGCATAGCCATGCTTTAATTCCATAGTGTATTCTTTGCCGCCAACGGTATATTTGTTGTCGCGAAGTCCGCCGCAAAGAGGGAAGAGTACGGGGGCTACTCCTGTCCAATATGCAGGGTCACCGTTCCATAATACATCCTTGCCGTCAAATGTCATTTTGCGCATTTCTGCGCCTTTTTTAGCAATTTCAACGGTAATACGGTCATTTTTTAAGGTAATCATAAAAATTCGCTCCTTTATTATTCGGCGTAAATCGCCTTATAAATTTCATTTCTTAAAGCTTCGTGGTAACGATGCACATCGTTTGAAAGAATATGCTGTGTGAAGAATATTGTAACTTTATTTTCGGGGTCTATTGATATAAACTATCCTGCGGCACCGTCCCATCCGAAGCAACCCTTT
>JAZSKL010000018.1:0-11938 GCA_045534855.1 Acutalibacteraceae bacterium | reverse complement strand
AACCGCCGAATACCTTTTCCTCAAAGATGAGCTCTTCGCTGTCCCAGGGCTCAAACTCGATCCAAACATCCCCGAACTGACCGTGTCCGCCCGACTGCTTTTTATGTCTTCCCTGTGCCTTAACCGACTTGCGTATAGTTTCACGATAAGCAACCTTCGGTGCCTGCAGAACAACCTCTGCACCGAACTTGGATTTAAGGCGGGATACAACAACATCTATATGCTGTTCACCGAGAGCCGAAAGAATTTGTTCCTTGGTTTCGGTGTTAAGAGCAACTGCAATAGTGGGGTCTTCCTCGCAAAGACGCATAAGTCCCGAAGAAATCTTTTCTTCCTCGCCCTTTTTCTGCGGATAAACAGCAACAGAAAGAGATGGAGCCGGGAACTCGATAGCAGCGGCTGTAACACTTCCGCTTACCGAAAGAGTATCACCCGTAAGGGTATCGCCAAGCTTTGAAACAGAGCCTATATCACCTGCACAGATAATATTTGCATCCTCCTGCTTGCCGCCTTTAAGCCACATAACCTTGGAAATACGCTCTTCATTTCCTGTACGGCTGTTTTTAAGCTTAATATCGCCCTTAACCGTTCCCGAAAGCACCTTGAAATAGGAAAGCTTACCAACAAACGGGTCGGCAATAGTTTTGAATACCTGCAAAACGGTCTCGCCTGTAGGGTCTGCGGCGATTTCATCACCGTCAGCCGTGGTGGCTGTACTGTCAGCCGCGGCAGGCATAATTTCCATAATACTGTCTGCCAATACCGAAACACCGTCACCCAACTGCTGAATACCTGCATAAACAGGGCAAATATCGCCCGATTTAATACCTGCACAAAGACCTGTAATAATTTCATCACGGGTAAATTCCTCGCCGCCGAAATATTTTTCCATAAGGTCATCATTTGTAGAAGCAACCGCCTCAAGCATAAGGCTGCGCATCTGGTCAATCTCGGTGCTTACCGGCATACGGATTTCCTTTTTATCAAGACCGTCAAAGCAGTAAGCCTTGTTCTCAATAAGGTCAATAAATCCCTTTAATGCCTCACCCTCAACATAAGGCACAAACAACGGACAGATAACCGAGCCGTAATTTGCTGTAAGTAAAGAAAGAACCTGATAGAAATGAGCATGAGTAGAATCAAGCTTACCGATAAAGAAGCCTACGCTCTTACCCATATTACGGGCATTTTCAAAAGCCTGCTTCGCACCAACGGTAAGACCCGATTTACCCGAAATTACAATGATTGCCGAATCTGCCGCGCAAAGAGCCTCTTTAACCCCGCCCGCGAAATCAAACTGTCCGGGAGCATCAATAAGGTTTAACTTTTTATCGCCCAATTCCAAAGCATAAACTGCTGTTGAAACCGAAACCTTACGCTTTTTCTCCTCAGCATCAAAATCCATAACCGAAGTTCCGTCTGCCGACTTACCTATACGGTCACTTGCCTTTCCGTAAAATAAAATTGCATCGGCAAGGGTAGTTTTTCCCGAACCGCCATGACCGAGCAATGCAATGTTTTTAATAAGTTCTGCTGAATACTGTTTCAATTTGATACACTCCTTAAATGTGTGTTAAAAAAAACCGATTAGCTTAATCGATTTAGATTATTTTAAGTATATCACATTCATTTATATATTACAACTAATTTTTATAAAATTTCAAAAAATAATTTATGTAGTTAGCATAAAAAAGAGGGCTTTTGTCGAACATTAACAACTTGCTTTTCGAATTATTGAATATATTACCGAATACCGTCACAATATGTGGGGTAATTTTATCCAAAATAGTTACAAAATTGATATATTTTGTAACCGAATTGTTCCTCCCAATTTTAGAAAGTATATGTATAATATAATATAGTGCTTTAAAAGAAAGGTTGGTGCGTAATATGAAAAACAGAGTTTTCTCTATAGGTTTATCTGTTTTGGTTCTCGTTATCTGCATAAGTGTTATTACGCCCGCCTCCGCAGTTATCGCCCAAACAAAAAATGATGTTGTTTTATCTCCCCAAAAGGTAAATGCAACCCGTTTTTTGAATATGCTCAACCATAACTCTTCTTATAATGAGGATTTTTATGATGTTGACTGTTTAGTTAACAACGCCGTTTTACAGCTTCTTGATTTGAGAAGTAATGAGGATGAGGATTTCATAGCAGTAGGCTTGGTTGCAGATTATATGAAGGATATGTACGGTATTGAGTTGGTTGATGTTTCCGCTCTTAATGCTGAATTTCCGCAAAAGGAAGGTCATATCTTCATAATTCCCCGCGGTTTTTCAACCTACTCCCACGAATTTGTTTCTTCAATAGAAAATGAAGATGGCAGTTTTACGGTAGAAACCCTTGTAACGGTAACTTATCATGACGGTGAAACCGAAACCGTTTCGGCAGTTTCCCTCTTTGTTCCAAACAGTGCTTCGGCTTTCGGTTACAACTTGGTTTACAGCAATTTACTATTTGATGTAAACGCAATATAAATAACATATATAATTGTAAAGCTGCCGCAAATGCGGCAGCTAAATTTTTTAATCAATTGAAGTTTTGCGGCAAAACTATTTATCGGAGGGATTTTTTATGACACAACTTGAAAAAGCGCGTGAATTTTTTTCAAATGATTTATACGCAACCAAAACAACAGGCATACAAATTGATGCGGTTTCAAGCGGTTATGCAAAATGCAGTTTAAAGCTTGAGAATCATCATCGTAACGCTATGGGGCAGGTAATGGGCGGAGTTATTTTCACATTAGCAGACTTTGTTTTTGCCGTTGCCGCAAATTTTGAAAATGAATTTTTCACCGTTTCAACGGTTGGTAATATATTTTACCTGAACCCTGTAAAAGGCGATACTCTTTACGGCGAAAGCAGAATTTTAAAGGACGGAAAAAGCACTGCTTTTTATGAAATTGAAATCTCCGATAACCTTGGAACAAAAGTGGCAACCGTTACCTTTACCGGTACCCATCTTTCGAAATAAATTCAAGCAAACAGCGAGGTGAAAATTTCACCTCGCTGTTGCTTATCTAAAATTCTTATGACAGTTTTGTCTTAAAAATGCTTTGATTTCACAATTATCTTTATCTTCATAATATTTGATTAAAAGTCTTTTAAATTCCGGCACGTGATTTTCAGGAATTACTAAAAGACCTCCTGCTTTTGATATTAAATAATGATTTGCGAAAATAACAGATGCTCTTTTGTTGCCATCATTGAAAATCTGTGTTTTCATACAGTATAAGCAAAGGTCAATGGCAATATTTATCGGCGTATCGTCACGGTTTATAATTTCTAAAATATTTTCTATTACAACTGTTTCAATAGGCAAAGGTGGAATATATGATGTACCACCGATAGTTACAGGAACACCGCGAATTCTGCCACCGCTAGCAAAAAAGCCCTCATTTACAAGCTTTGCAATATGACAGAGAATAGAATAATCGCTTTTCACCTGCAACACGTCTCTATCCAGAATAAACTCCCAAGCGTGTTTAAGGTTTAATATTTTTTGCACATCACTTGCCGTTACACCGTTCACCTTACCGTTTTCAATAATATCCTCGGTTTGAGGAAAAGAGGTTGCAACACCTTCCAAAACCGCCTGCTCATAAATGGATAATTTCATATTCATTCGGGCAAAATCAAGGTTTAGAATAACATCGGCTGATAATTCTTCTTCAATAAATCCTGCTTTTGCAAGCATTTTTTCAATAAAGCGAATTTGTTTTTTTAAGTTTTTCGCTTCAAGGTTGTTTTTTAGCAATAGTTGATAAAGTGTATCCGAATAAACATCAACATAGGTAGAAGTTACACGGCTACCAACTCTTTTGCGAATGTAAAGATAGTTTCCGCTTTTTGTTTCTTTAATTTCAGGTGTTCCGTCATAAGGTAATAAATTTAATCGCGCATATAAATCGGCTCGTTGCTGTAATAATTCTTGGATTTCGGGGTAATTGTTCATACCAAAACTCCTTTTAGGGAACTTTTTATAAATTTATTATAATAATTGTTCCCTAAAATGTCAAGAAACATTCATTTACACCTTACAACAAGCTTTATCGAACGATATATAGTCCGGCAGAAAGAATAAAATCAAGGTGGAACTTCACCTCGATTTTTTAATTATTTAAGGTTAATTTTAGAGTAACAATATATACAAATACCATTTGTTTAATCTTTTAAAAATGAAAGTTTTTCTTCGCATTTTGGACAAACAATATCTACGTAGTTATCATCAATCAATTCGTTATTAGTATGTTTATCGAATGTTTTAACAACTTGTGTGCATTTTATCTTAATGAGACAGCCCCGTTTTAAATTATACTGTTATCTTCGCAAATTTTGCCCGTATAAGCTCTGATAATTCCTTTGGGGATACCTCAATCTGTCTGCCCACCTTACCTGCAGAAACAAAAATCTTTTCAAAATCTGCCGCCGTTTCATCAAAAACCGTTACAAACTGCTTTTTCATACCAACAGGCGAGCATCCTCCGTGAATATAACCCGTAAGCGGTAAAAGGTCTTTTTGTTTAAGCATTGAAACCGATTTTTCTCCCACCTGCTTTGCCGCCGCCTTTAAATCAAGCGTTTCGGCAACGGGAATAACAAAAACATAGTGCGCCTTATTAGGGCTTTCGGTAACAAGTGTTTTAAACACCCGTTTTTCATCCTCGCCCAAAACCTTTGCAATTAAAACGCCCTCGGTCAATTCCTCGGAATAAACATACGGAGTATATTCTATCTTTTTCGCGTCCAATATACGCATAACATTTGTTTTTTCAGAAATTTTAGCCATTTTACCACAACCTGTCTGAAAGCTCGGCAAGCTGTTCCATAGTAAGCGCTTCGCCTCTCACCGTTTGTTCAAGACCCATTTCCGAAAGAGCATTCTGCAGTTCAGCTTTATCCACGTGTAATGTATTTGAAACGGTATTGCAAAGGGTTTTTCTGCGCTGTGCAAACGCCGCCTTTACAAGTGAAAAGAATTTCTTTTCATCCTTTACCGAAACAGACGGAGTTTCGCAGATATTAAGTTTTATTACCGCTGAATCAATCTTTGGCGGGGGCATAAAACTGCCTGACGGCACAAAAAATAAAATTTCACCCTCGGCATAATAACGTACCGCAACCGTAACCGCACCTGCCGCGCGGCTTCCTACCTCGGCGCAAAGCCGCTCTGCCGCTTCTTTTTGAACCATTACGGTAATACTTTCAATAGGCAAACGCTCCTCTAAAAGCATCATAATTATAGGAGATGTAATATAATAAGGAAGATTAGCGCAAACTGTTACCCGCTCACAATCGGCAAACTCCTCTGCTATTACGGCTTTAAGGTCGGTCTTCATAACATCGGCAAAGATAAGCTTTATGTTATCAAACCCCGAAAGTGTTTTATTAAGCACGGGACGAAGTCGCTCATCAAGCTCTATAGATACAACACGCTTTGCTCTTTTGGCAAGCTCGGCTGTAAGCACACCTGCACCAGGCCCTATTTCTATAACACCTGTATTTTCATCGCAAGCCGCTTCTGCCATAGCAGGACAAACGGTAGGGTCTATAAGGAAATTCTGACCCAGAGATTTTTTAAATGTAAACCCACCGCTTTCAAGCAAACGGCGAATACTGTTACTGTCTGAAAGTTGCATTTTGCCCCTCCGAAATTACTGATACAATTATTATAAATTATAAATATTACATTTTCAAGAAAATTTTAGATGACAAATCAAACAAAATGTTGTATAATGGATGTAAATATTGTGAATTTGGATGTGAATTGTTTTGGATAACAGATTTTATGACAATGTAGTCGGCGAAATGAAGCCGTTTTTTGATGAGCATAATTTTGTATTACAAGAGGATGGTAGCTTCAAAAACGAAACAAAGGCTTTCTTGGTTGAGTACAGTGAAGACCGCCAGATGTACCTTTTAAAATCGGCAGAGGTTGAAAACGGCAACGTAGGCGAATACAGTGAAGTTTGCAGTTGGCTTTTTGATGACACTCAAAGCGCAAAGGATGCCGAATCTGTTGGTATTGATTTTGTTAACACTATGCGTGACAGTCTTGGAATTAAAATCAAGCGTCCTCCCGTAAGCGATGTTGACCTTCCTTCGGCAGATAAAAACGGCGCGCTTACCGTTTCCGGTTTTGCTAAAAAGGTGCTTGATATATTCCCGCAGTACAAGGATGATTACAAATCTCACGTTGCCCACTACGGTAATTTCCTTTATGTTAATTTCTATTCAAAAACTCTTGTTCCGCAAATCCGCGAGCTTTTAAAGGAAGATAACAAGAAAAACAAAAAGAAATTGTTTGACCTTATGGAAACAGGCTATTTGCAGGGCGACCGTGAAACCGTTAACGCCGTTGTTGCAGTTCTTGCCGCAGCAGCCTACAACGATGAAGATATGAAAGCAAAGGTTTTGAGTCTCGTTGAAGAGGATAAGCATCTTTATAATTCTGTTAATGCCTTTATTCCGGTATTTGCTTCCAATAAAAAGTTGGTAGCCGCACTTATAAAATAAAAAATATTAGGGGGACTTTTAATGGAAATTATTATCGCTATAGCTATTGTTGCTCTTTTAATTATCATTTTCCCAAATATCCGTATTGTACCGCAAGCAAGTCAATATGTGATTGAATTTTTTGGAAAATATAAGGAGACATGGGAAGCAGGTCTTCACTTTAAAATTCCGTTTGTTGAGCGTATTGCTAAAAAAATAACCCTTAAAGAGCAGGTGCTTGATTCACCTCCCCAGCCGGTTATTACCAAAGATAATGTTACCATGCAAATAGATACCGTTGTGTATTTCCGCATATTTGACGGCCAGCTTTATACCTACGGTGCAGTAAACCCGATTAACGCACTTTCAAATCTTACCGCAACCACGCTTCGTAACATTGTTGGTGAAATGGAGCTTGACGGAACGCTTACCTCACGTGATACCATAAACGGCAAAATGACCGAAATTTTGGACGAAGCCACCGACCAATGGGGTATAAAAGTAAACCGTGTTGAGCTTAAAAACATTATTCCTCCTGCTGAAATTCAGAATGCCATGGAAAAGCAGATGAAGGCTGAGCGTGACCGCCGTGAAACACTTTTACAGGCTGAAGGTCACAAAGCGGCTGCTATAACCCGTGCTGAGGGTGATAAGCAGGCTATGATACTTGCAGCCGAAGGTGAAAGGGATGCAAGAATTGCCAGAGCCGAAGGTGAAGCCAAAGCAATTTATCTTGCCAAAAAGGCTGAGGCTGATGGTTTACGGGCATTAAAGGAAGCCTGTGCCGATGCTTCTGTTTTAGAGCTTAAAAAGTATGAAGCATTAATACAGGTTGCCAACGGAACCGCTTCAAAGCTTATAATCCCAACCGATATGGTAAATGCCGTAACTAAAAACACTGTATTTTCCGAAACCACCGGTCTTGGTGATACTACACCCGAAGCTCCAAAACCTAAAGCTCCACCCAAAAAGGACGAATGTTGTGATTAAAAAAAGACTGTGCTGCCCTCAAGCAGCACAGTCTTTTCTCTTATGCTTCTTTATTATTATCACGCATATTATACTCATCGCAATGAATACAAGTATCCACGAAATTGGATAAATGCAATATAAAATCTCCCACGCATATTTAGAAGAACGGAAATGCTTAAACACCGTCATAACCCAAATTATACGCAAACCGCAGTTTGAAATAAGCGATAAAACCATAGTGGATACCGAATACCCCATACCTCTTATACTGCTTGCCACAACGTTCATAGCCCCCATTATAAAATGGAAGCCCGAAACAAACGCCATTCTCTTTGCGCCATAGCTTAAAGCTACTGCCGAATCGGTAACATAAAGCGAAAGCAGCGGTTTTGAAAAGATATTGATAACCGTACCAAAAACAAACTCCGAAACCACAACGCACGCTGTACATACAAGCCATACCCTGATAATACGGTCATATTTTTTTGCGCCGAAGTTCTGCCCTGTAAAATTAAGTGCCGTTTGTTGCATAGCGGTAGATGCCGTTGCCGAAAAAGCATCGATACTCTGACCTGCCGCAGCACCCGCAACAGCCTCGGAACTAAACGAGTTTACCGAGCTTTGTATTGTGATATTCGAAAGAGAAAACATTGAGCTTTGTATTCCTGCCGGAACGCCAATAGCAAGTATTTTCTTTATCGGTGCGGCGTAAAAACGCATTTTTGAAAAAACAAATTTGCATTCATCCTCACGTCTCATAAGGTCACTTACAACCCATACTGCAGAAACTACCTTTGAAAGCGATGTTGCAAGCGCAACTCCCGCTACATCCATATCAAACCATATAACAAATATAAGATTTAACGCCACATTAACAATGCCGGCAACGGTTAAATACATAAGCGGACGCACCGTATCACCTTTGGCACGAAGTATTGCAGCCGCAAAGTTGTACACCATACTCGGCAGCATTCCAAAGGCATATATCTTCATATACAGTACCGAAAGACCTATTATATCATCGGGTGTATCCATAAGCGTAAGCATCGGGTCAGCAAAAACAAACAGGCAAAGATTTATAATGCCTCCGCAAACTGCCGCCAAGGGAATTGCTGTATGTACCGTTTTTTTAACGCGCTCTTTATCCTTTGCACCTATCGCATTAGCAACCGCAACACCAACACCCGAAGAAATACCGAGAAAAACATTTACAAAAAAACTGCAAAGGGAGGTAGTTGCACCAACACCGGCAACCGAATCACTTCCGCAAAAATTACCTACGACCATAAGGTCAGCCGCATTAAAAAGCAGCTGTAAAATGCTTGTTATTAAGACCGGAACTGCAAAAATAATAGCTTTTTTGAGTATAGGACCGTTACACATATCTATACTGCGGTGTTTCCTACCGCCTATTACCGCCGAAGACACATTATCCCCTCTTTCCGCCTTAACCCGCAATTTATATATTGATAATATCACAGCCTTATGGTATAATCAAATATAAATATTTGTATAATAACATAATCTTTTAGTTATGGGGTATAGATATGGAACTTTCGGCGAAATACGTATACAAGGTTTATGAGGAAAAAAGCATTACAAAGGCGGCAAAAGAGCTGTACATATCACAGCCTGCTTTAAGTGCCGCTATCGCGCGGGTCGAAAAGGAGCTTGGTTTTCAGATTTTCGACCGCACAACAATCCCGTTGTCACTAACGGCAAAGGGTCAGGTTTATATACATATGCTTGAGGATATTCTTGAAAGTGAAGCGCTTATGAGGCGCCGTATCAAGCGGCTTAATGAGGTAAAAAGCGATACGCTTTCAATAGGCGGTTCAGGTACGGTTTCATATTATCTGTTGCCTATTATATGCGGTGAGTTTTATAAGCGTTTCCCCGATATACGCGTTGTTTTCGATATGGGAAATGTGGGCGACCTTTATAATCTTAACGAAAAACTTCAGTCGGGCGAGTTAGACCTGCTCATAGGCTATATGCACGATGCAAAGAGCTATGACCTTACCCCGCTTCTTGAAGAAGACCTAATTATAGCCCTGCCGAAAAGTCTGCCCCACGATAAAGAATTGGAAAGCTTCGCCGTTACCTATAATGAAATCATAGGACGCAATTATCCCGAGCATAAAAAGATAAAGGACCTTTCGGTGTTTAAGAATATTCCGTTTATTTCTAATATCAACTCAAAAATGGAAATACTTTTTGAGGATTACACTACAGCACCGTACAGCATAAAAAACTCCCGAAACTATATTATGCACTACAATTTAATGCGCGCAGGCATCGGCGCACTGCTCACCGCACAAACGGTTGTTGCCTCGGTTGCCGACAGTTCGGAGGATGTTCTTTACTTTGTGCTTAATAACCGCAGTGCCAAAAGAACGGTTTATATAAGCAGTAAAGCCGGAAGTCCTAAAACTACCGCTATGAAAAACTTTATTAAAGTAGCGCAAGAAGTCTGCACCACAAATATTTTAAATCAAAAATAAATTGATATATCGTAGGGCAGGACCAAGATCCTGCCCTAAAAAGCACAAAACTAACGGTGTATTACAAAATTATTCCATCTGCTTGCCTATAAAGTTTGCGGCTACAGATGCAAGCTTTATGTCACCTTCATCAACGGTACTTTTCTGTGCATTTGCAAGAAGCGCAACCGCACCGCCAACATCGCCTGCAGATAGTATAGGAACTGCAACCTTTAGCTTTTCGTCAACACCTTCTATTGCTAAAATTTCCTTATTTTCATCAATAACGGCACTTCGTCTCGACTCCATAATGTTTTCAAGCTCGGCAGAAACCGGCTTGTCAAGCGTTTCCTTTTTGGAAATTCCTGCCGCCGCAACACAACGGTCACGGTCGCAAATAATAACCGAAAGCTTCGTGCCCTGCGCTAACGCCTCGGCATATTGAGTTGCAAACGATGCCATTTCACCAACGGGAGAATACTTTTTAAAAATAACCTCCCCCGTAGCACTGGTATAAATTTCCAACGGATCTCCCTCACGGATTCTCATAGTTCTTCTAATTTCTTTTGTTATAACGACACGACCAAGGTCGTCTATTCTTCTCACAATTCCTGTTGCTTTCATATATAAATTCTCCTCTTTTTTACAAAATTGATGTGATATTAGTATCACACTTTTTGTAGAAATTATGAGCAGATTTTCCAAATGTTTTTAAGTTTAAAAGGCACCTCATGCAGAGATGCCTTTTAATTCATGTATTATCTTTTCATCTGTGTTAATATGTAATTACAACCGTTGGCGCTTCTTCAGCAGCCCTATTTTATACTTTTGAATTTTTTTTGAACACAAACCAATAGAATGCAAAGCCGCCACCTGCAACTATAACAATCGCAAGTACAATCCATAACCACGACAAATTATTGCCGTCACTGTCATTATTCAAAGATGAATCGGTGTTATCGGTATTATTATTGTTTGTATCGGCATCAATATCAGTATTTGTTTCTATTTTTATGGTAGTGCCGTCATATCCACATGTGGTGCACTTTTCATTTTCTATTTCGTGTGCCATCTGTGTTTCAGCGAGAATTTCATTACATACGGAACAAATACGCCAATGGTTGTTCTCGTCATAATTCCAATCATCAGAAATCTTGTGTCCAAGAGGTGCAATTACAGTATTGGTAATCTTGTTTTCACCTTCTTTGTCACCGAAGAAATCAGAACAACTGTCACAGGTGTAATATTCTATGCTGCCGGGTTTAGTGCAGGTGGCATTAACCTTAACAACCTTGGTCAATTTATGTTTATGATTTTTTGCGGGCACAATAATATAGTCGCAAACCGTACATTTTTGAGGTTTGTTATCTGTAGCAGCAGGACCGGGTTTATGGTCCTCGGCAACCGCATGGGCGCCACAATCTTTACACAGATGAGCATGGTACAAATTACCGCAAGCCGTCCATTTTGACATATCGGGATTATGATTCTCGTTTTCATCTATGTAGGCATAGCCACAAACGATGCATTTACCTTTTTGGCTGCAGGTGGCAATTCCACCTTTGTGGTCCTCCTGTTCCAGTAGTTCGCCGCATGTTGTACATACCTTGTAATGATATGCCTGATTTGTACGCCAAGCGGATGACGTGTGGGTATGGGAACCTCCTGACTCGGTACCGTGAAGGGAATATCGTATACGGAAACGTATTTCTTGTAGGAGGAGCCCATAGTCCAAACAGCAGTATATTTCTTACCGTTTACATAAGCCGATGTGCCTTCTGCAAAGGTATACGGCTCATTTGAAACCAAGTAAATATCTGCATAATAGCACCTCGATGTACCTAGTTTCTTGTTGTTAAAGTCGTTCAAACTGTCCCCATCTTTATTGGTGGACCAGCCGAGCGAAACAGAATATTTCCTTGTAGTAGATACGACGCAGGCTTGGTAGGCTGTGCCTGCGGTTGGAACGGTTATATCATAGTTTA
>JAZSKL010000198.1:0-3259 GCA_045534855.1 Acutalibacteraceae bacterium | reverse complement strand
GATATCACAGATTTCACAAATTTTTTCTAAATTGTTAATTATTTGGTAAAAATTCTTGACAACATTATTTTTTTCAGGTATTATTATTCTATAATTTGTTAAGAATTAACATCTTGGAGCGTAAATGGGAATTAGTTTTGTTGGAAATTATGGAAAAATGTCGGATGAGGATTTAGTAGAGCATATCAATAACGGTAGTTCAACCTGCTTGCAAATCCTGATTTCCCGCTATATACCTATTGTGCGTAAATATGCTGTTCGCTATTCAAGGTCTAACAGTGATTTAGATGATCTTGTTCAGGATGGTTTGATTGCTCTTTATTCCGCTGTTCGGCGTTATCGTATCGGACAGGCTTCTTTCGCTACATTTGCTTCACTGTGTATTAGGCGTGCCCTTATAGGAGAACACCGTGCCGCAGGGCGTAAGCGCCGTATTCCTTTAGAACTTGTGTCATCGTTAAATGACAATATAGATATTGCGGATTCTAAAGATCCGGAATCGATATTGCTTGAAAAAGAAAGCTACAAAAAATTAACGGAAACTATCAAGGTTGAGCTTTCGTCTTTAGAATATCGTGTTTTATCGGCTTTTTTGTCCGGTAAAAGTTATGAGCAAATATCTAATATGCTTGGAATTACTCAAAAATCAGTTGATAATGCACTTAGACGTATTAGAAGCAAATTAAAAAATTCATAGATTATCAGCGGTTTTTCCGCTTATAATAATATGCCCATGTAGCTTAATAAGCAGAGCGTTGAAACCAAAGGTGTCGGTGCAATTCCGTCCGGGGCGAATAACCAAAAACAAGAGAGGTACTAAACATGTTTGAAGACAAGACGTTAGTTTGCAAAGATTGCGGCGAGGAGTTCGTATTCTCTGCAAGAGAGCAGGAATTTTACGAGTCCAAAGGCTTTGTAAACGAGCCACAGCGCTGTAAGCCCTGCCGCGACAAGCGCAAGAATGCTGCAAGAGCTCCCCGTGAGATGCACGAGGCTACCTGTGCTGCATGCGGTGGCGTAGCACGCATTCCTTTCGTTCCGCGTGATGACCGTCCGGTTTATTGCAGCGAATGCTTTGCAAAGATGAAAGAAGAAGAGACTGTTACAACAGAAGAATAATATAGTCTTTAAGCCGTCTTGTTTAGACGGCTTTTTTCTTTTTTTTATTATATAAATAATTTAAATATTTTTTGATTTTTACTATTGCAGAAATATACAAGATATTGTATAATAAATTGATTAACTGTGTCAAAAGGAGTAATTTGTTTGTCTGAGTTAAAACATAATTTCTGCAATAATCCCGAGCAGACAGAATTTGCTTTGCGCGTTAGCGATATTTTAAGCAAAAAATATAGTGAAAAACCGCGTGCAATGGTTATAACTTACGGTTGTCAGCAAAACGTAAGCGATTCTGAACGTATTAAAGGTATGCTCTCGCTTATGGGTTATGATTTTACTGAAAATCACGATGAAGCTGACCTGATTTTATATAATACCTGTGCGGTGCGCGGTCATGCAGAGGATAGGGTGTACGGCAATGTTGGTGCTATGAAGCATTATAAACGCAGAAAGCCTGAAATGATTCTGGCGGTTTGCGGTTGTATGGCTCAACAGGATATTGTTGTTAAACGATTCAGGACAAGCTATCCTTACGTTAATCTTGTTTTTGGAACGCAGGTTTCGCATCGCTTGCCTGAATTTATTTACCGTTGCCTTTCGGGCGAAAAGGTTTATGAAACAACGCTTGATAACGGAGATATTGTGGAGGATATTCCTATTAAGCGTGACGGTACGTTAAAGGGTTGGCTTCCTGTTATGTACGGTTGCAATAATTTCTGCACATACTGTATAGTGCCGTATGTTCGCGGCAGAGAGCGTTCTCGTAAACCTGAGGAGATAATTAACGAAGCAAAAGATATGATTGCTTCCGGCTTTAAGGAAATAACTCTTTTGGGTCAAAATGTTAATTCCTACGGAAAGGGCTTGGATGAGGATATAAATTTTGCAAAGCTTTTAAGGCAAATCAATTCTATTGAGGGCGATTTCCGCATCCGTTTTATGACCTCTCATCCTAAGGACTGTACGTTAGAACTTTTGGATGCTATAAGAGATTGCGAAAAGGTAGTTAAGCATTTGCATTTACCGTTTCAAAGCGGAAGTGACCGTATTTTAAAGGCTATGAACCGTCATTATGACCGTGAATCCTACTTAAAGCTTATTTATGCTGCTCGCGAACGTATGCCTGATATAGCTATTACAAGTGATATTATCGTTGGTTTTCCGGGTGAAACCTATGAGGACTTTTTGGAGACCGTAAGCCTTGTTAAAGAGGTTGAGTTCACTTCACTTTTTACTTTTATTTTCTCCCCTCGATACGGAACGCCTGCAGCAAAAATGGATGATCCTGTATCACGCGAGGAAAAGGGACGTTGGTTTAGTGAGCTTTTGCGTGTTCAGGAAGAAATTACTGCTAAAAACCTAAATAAAATGCTTAATAAGGAATATCGTATTCTTTGTGATGGCAAAGGTGAACGCGAAGGTTATATGTTAGGTCATACCGATGGTAATGTTTCGGTTGAGTTTGTTGGTGATGAAGAGTTAAACGGCAAGCTTTGCCGAGTTCGCATTGATTCTTATGAAAATGTACTTACAGGTACTTTAATATAATTTTTATTTTTGAAAGGATAGATTATTATGTCAATTTTAGAAGCTTCAAGAAAATTAGGTGCCGCTATTCAGCAGGATGAGCGTTTTTTGCGTTATGCAAAGGCAAAAATTGCAAATGATACCGATGAACAGCTCCAGAAAAGCATAGGAGAGTTCAATGTAACACGTATGGAACTTGATCGTATTGCAAATGAGGATGTTCGTGATGAAGAAAAGGTTCGCGAGTTAAATGAAAAACTCCGTAGTATTTATGCAGAGGTTATGTCAAGCTCAGTAATGGCAGAATATAATGCCGCAAAATCTGATCTTGACCTTATGCTTAATGATATAAACAGTGTTATTATGCAGTGTGTAGAGGGTGCAGTTCCCGAGACCTGTGAGCCTGAGAAGCCTTCTTGCACAGGTAGCTGCAGCACCTGCGGCGGTTGCCACTAATTATTTGATTTTTTAAGTAACGGAGGGAATTGGTGTGGCAGAGCTTTCGCCTATGATGCGCCAATATTACGAAATAAAGCAACAGCATGAGGACTGTATCCTCTTTTACCGCGTAGGGGATTTTTATGAGATGTTTTTTGAGGATGCAGAAACCGCA
>JAZSKL010000061.1:0-1897 GCA_045534855.1 Acutalibacteraceae bacterium | reverse complement strand
AGCATTACAACCAAGAAAATAAGTCTCAGCTGGCATGAAAGCAAAACGAGCTTTTTGGAGGGTGTTTTTGCACGCGGAGACCGCAGACTCGGTGCAGTTATTGAAACAGCGTTTAAAAACGGTTGCCGTGTGGACGGTTGGGATGAATGCTTTGATATGGATAAATGGCTTGAGGCTTTCGGAAAATGCGGTGTTGACCCTGCATTTTACGCTAACCGTACACGTGATTTCGAGGAAATAAATCCTTGGGACCATCTTGATTACGGCGTTACTAAAAAGTTCCTTATTTGTGAAAACTGTGCGGCTCATAATGCGGTAACAACGCCTAATTGCCGTGAGAAATGTGCAGGCTGCGGTGCGGCTGTTTTCGGGGAGGGTGTTTGCTTTGAAAAACGTTAGAATTTTTTATACAAAGGGCTCAAGAATGCGCTTTGTTTCCCACCTTGATATGACTCGTTTTATGACAAGGATGTTAAGAAAAGCAAAGCTTCCTATATGGTATACCGAGGGCTTTCATCCCCACGCTTATATTACCTTTGCGTTACCGCTGTCGTTAGGCTTTGAAAGCGATTACGAGGTAATGGATATCCGCCTTAACGATGATGATTACCCGATAAGCGAGGTTTGCGAGCGGTTAAATGCCGTTTTTCCCGAGTATGTACACGCTTTTTGTGCGGCAGAGCCTGTGCAAAAGGTGGGAAAGGTAGGCTTTGCAAAATTTGAAATCATCTTTGATGATGAGTGTAGGCTTCAAAATGCGCTTGATGATTTTTTGGCAAAGGATGAAATTAAGTGCCTTAAAAAGACCAAAAAGGGTGGTATTAAGGAAATAGATATTGCGCCTAAAATTGCGGAGTTCAAGGTGGAAACAGACGAAAATACCAAGCTTTATCTAACGCTTCCCGCAGGCGGCGAGGATAATGTAAATCCCGAGCTTTTGCTTACCGCTTTTTTTGAACAATCAGGCGAGAATTATTACTGCTACCGCGTAAAACGCACAGCAGTTTTAAATACCGAAAAGGAATTGTTTAAATAGCTTTATAGGGCATATAAAAACTCTCCGTTTTTAAGCGGAGAGTTTTTGGTAATGGAGAAATCTGCAATTATTGTACTTTTTAAAATCAATTAAAATTACTTATTACAAATTGCTTTCACAAAACAGTTTGTTGAATTTTTGCTTGTATTGTGTAAGTAATGCGAAAATTTCTTGACAATCGGATAAAATGATAATATAATAATCCTTATAAATCTAAAATGGCATATAATGTTTAATTTGTGCCATTTAAAATAATGAAAAGGTGGTTTTTGTTTTGGCAAAGACAATCAAAATTACCGATGAGGGCTTGAAAAAACTTCAAGACGAGTTGGAATACCTTAAAACGGTAGGTCGTACCGATATTGCGGAGAAAATCAAGGTAGCCCGTGGCTATGGTGACTTATCCGAGAACAGTGAGTATGATGAAGCAAAGAACGAGCAGGCTAAAATTGAAGCTCGTATAGTAGAACTTGAAGCAATGCTTAACAATGTTGAAATTATCAGCGATGTTAAGGGCGCTGCAAAGACTGTAGTAGTTGGTGTTTGCGTTAAGGTTCGCGATGTTAAAACCGAAAAAGAATTTGAATACCGTATTGTAGGTTCTACCGAGGCTGATCCCCGTAACGGTATGATTTCGGATGAATGTCCCGTTGGTAAGGCTCTTCTCGGCAAAAAGGCAGGAGACGTAGCTGTTGTTGAAGCTCCTTCCGGTGAGATTAAGCTCGAAATCCTCAATATTTCAAGATAAATTTTTGGGGACAGGAAATACTGTCCCCTTTTTTAAATTGCGAAAGGAAGTTGTGCCTTATGGCTGAAAATAAGAATAATGCTCCGGTTCAGGACTTAAATGAATTGTTGCAG
>JAZSKL010000166.1:0-15599 GCA_045534855.1 Acutalibacteraceae bacterium | reverse complement strand
ACACCTGCGGTTTACGGAATTATAAACCCAAAAATAATTTTGCCGTATGATTTGCGTGAGGGTGATATTGAAGTGGTTTTAATACACGAAAAAATGCATATTCGCCGTATGGATAATCTTTTTCGTATTATTGCCTTGTTTATTATAACGCTTCATTGGTTCAACCCTGTTTGTTGGTTGTTTTTAAAGCTTTTTTTAAATGATATAGAGCTTGCCTGTGATGAGTGTGTGCTTTTAAAGCTTGGGGAAGAAAGAAAAAAAGAGTACGCATTATCGCTTCTAAAAAACGGAGAGAAGAAAACGGTTTTTGCATCAGCATTCGGCGGTGCTAAAATGCGAACAAGAATTGAAAATATACTTTCCTTTAAAAGGCTTACGGCGGTTTCGGCAATAGCGTTTACGGCTCTTATTTTTAGTATTTTCTATCTTACTTTAACCAATGCGGTATGAAAGGAGAATAAAAATGAAAAATAAAAAATTTAACCTTTACTATTTATTTGCCTGCCTTGGTGTTTTGATTTTTTCCTGTTATCCGCTTTATATGGGTGTAAGCGTAATAGGTGATATGATAGCTGACGGAACGGTTTTTAAGGAAAATTATCCGAAATACATTATTCCGTATACACCAATAAGCATTGCGGTTTTATCGGGTGTGCTTTTGATGCCTTTGTTTTTTAGGTTGTTTAAACGTATGGCATTTTCGGTGGGTACGGCTATTTCAACTGCGGTATTTTTTATAATGGAAATACTGTTTGAGCAAAAAGTGGTGGTGACAACCGCCGAAACGGTTTCAACACTTGAGGATTGGCAGATGTTTATGTGTTATATACCGCCTGAAAAAACTATAACAACATATAAAACCCAAACCGCGGTTGATATACTTATGGGAGACTATAATCCTGCGTTTAAGCTTCATTTTTATGTTATTTCGGTTGTGCTTATAATTACGGTTTTAAACTGCATTTACGGTTTTGGAACCGTTATAAGGAACAGCGAGAAAAAGCGTGTTAAGGCTTTAATTTTGCAGTCGTGCTGTACTTTAACGTTTTTGGGGCTTTGCATACTCGCCTGCTTTACTGCGTTCTGGCGTGACGGCAGTATATCTGTATCACCGCTTTCTGCGATGCTTATGGCGGTTTACTTTATTCTTTTAGGTGTAACGTCCGGTGTGTTTGCAGGATCTTTCACTTTGGGAAAATCAAGGCTTTTATCGCAGTGGCTTCCGGCAATAATTTCGGCGGTAATGACTTTAATTATGTATATAGGTGAAATGATTTTGCTTAACGGTCATTTATATAATTTAGGTAGCGGCTTTGTTTTTGAAAGCATACCGTTTATAGTTTTATCGCTTGCAGATTTGTTTATTATAGCCTTGTCAGGTGCAATAACATATATGATTTTCAAACGCTTAAACAGAATATAATTATTAACTGAAATTTTAGTGTTTGCAAAAAAGCGTTCAGAGCCTACTTTCCAATTCTTTTCGGTTGACATAAAATGAAAGCAATAATATAATTATATGTAGAGTTAAGAAGAACGGAGTATAAAAAATGCGTTTTAAAGCTTTAGGTATAAAGGTGCTTTGTTTTGGGATAGCTTTTGTTTTAATGCTTTCGGTAGTTTCTATTGGAATAACAGCGGCTGCAGCAGGAACGGGCTATGTAAACGGTATCAATGTTCATGTACGTACAGGTCCTGCTACTACGTATACTTCCTTAGGTAAGCTTACACAGGTTTATGTAGAGTTGCTTGAAACCGTACAGGGGCAAAATGCAACCGGCTGGGGAACAACCTGGTATAAAATTAAATACGGAGATATAGTAGGCTATGTTTACGGTCAGTGGTTCACAGTAATTGAACAGCCTGCTCCCGAACCCGAGCCTCTGCCCGATTTAGATTTTGAAACACAGCTTTTAAGCTTCCCAGAAAGCTACCGTGAACCTTTAAGAAAAATAAAAGCCGAATATCCTAACTGGAGCTTTAAGGCAGATAATTTATCATTAACCTTTGCTGAAGCTGTAGCGGGTGAGGATGTTTTCCCCTTAAAGCTTGTGCCGGCGGGTTACAGCAGTTCTTGGAAATCAATGGGAAAGGATGCTTATAACTGGGAAACCGGTACTTGGTATAATGATGCAGGCAACTGGCAGGCGGCATCAACCGAGGTTATTGCATATTATATGGACCCACGCAATTTCCTTAACGCAAATGATATTTATATGTTTGCACAGCAGTCTTACGATGCATCAATGCAGTCCCAAAGCGGACTTGAAAGGATAGTGCAGAATACTTTTCTTGCAAACGGCTACAGCGACCCTAATGATACAGCCTATGGCGGTTCGTACATAAATGTTATTATGGAGGCGGCAAGGCAGTCGGGAATGAGCCCGTATGTTATAGCTTCCCTTATAATTATTGAGCAGGGTTCTTCGGGTAACAGCACGCTTATTTCCGGCGCTTCGGGTTATTACAATTTCTTTAATTACGGCGCTACCGGCTCAACCAATGCAGAGGTTGTTGCAAACGGTCTTAAAAAGGCACAGGAATTAGGCTGGAATACAAGGTCTAAATCGATTATAGAGGGCGCAAAGCGTTCGGCTAACAATTATATTGCTGTCGGACAGGATACCTATTATTATATGGATTTTGATGTTAAAACCGCACCGTATTTTAATCATCAGTACGCACAGTCGGTAATGGATGCGCTTAATAAGGGTTCAAAGCTTCGCAGTTATTACAGTCAAAATAAAAATGCCGCTTTAAGCTTTACAATCCCTGTTTTTAAGGATATGCCGTCTACTGCCGTATCGAAGGTAGAAAGCAACACTAAACTCAACAACTATTATTTTACATCACTTTCGGTAAACGGATTTTCAATGTATAATAAAAGCTATACTGTTTCGGTATTTGAAAACACAAGAATAAGATATACCGTGCCAAACGGTGCGCAGTATGTGGGCGAAACGACAGTTAAGCTTTCTGTGGGACAAAATAATATTGTTTTGCCCGTAATGTCGCAAACGGGATATATAAATAATTACACCCTTACTGTTAATTCCTCGGCGGAATGTTACCTCGTTATAGGGGACGGTGCATTCCCTTTGAAAGACGGAGATATAAACGGTGACGGTATAGTAGACCGTTATGACTGCGATGCTTTATACAACTATCTTTTAGGTGCGGGAACGCTTACCGAAGATGAACTTTTGAGGGCTGATATAAATTTTGACGGCATAGTTGATATGTCTGACCTTGGTATAGTTATGGATAAGGTTTCCAATACCGAATATCAGGGCGATATAGATAATAATAAGGCGGTTGATGCCTCCGACCTTATAGCTCTTAAAAAGATTATTCTGAATATAAATACTGCTTCGGAAAATGAACTTAAAAACTGCGATTTAAACGCAGACGGGGTTGTTAATGTTAAAGACCTTGTTCGCTTGTCAAAGTATATTGCGGATAAAACAGTATCGATGGGAGGATAAATACAGTTTTTTACCGCAACAATTTCTTCTTGCAAAAAATCAGCTTATATGCTACAATGATAAAAAATTAAATACCGATAGAAAATACGGTTCGAAAAATTGTAATTTAGTAGATGTAAAAGGGAATCGGGTTGGAATCCCGAACAACCGCCATTACTGTATTTGGCAAAACGGGGGCTTATATGCCATTGGGATATTTTCCTGAGAAGGCAAGTTCTTGGTGCGTAAAAAACGCAGTGCCATAAGTCAGGATACCTGCCGTGTTTTTATAAGGTTTTCGCAGCTTTGGTGTGAAGAGTGCAACCGGTTTATCAGCGAGCTTCGCTTTGGTTTTGCGCTCTTTAGGCTAAAAATCAAAGGCTTTGTTTGCGCGCTGCTTTAATAAATCCGTTGTACTCTTTTAACCTTATGGGTTAAAAGAGTATTTTTATTTTGGAGGTATATCGATCATTCCTTGTGATAAAAAGGATTGGGCAGTATCACATTTGAAAGAGAAAGCAAAATAGCTTTCGGCAATTCCCAAAAAGGAAGATTTTGATGAGGTAACGCGTTCGCGTATAAAGGCTTTTTTAGGGCCTTGGCCAAGGGCATTGGAAGCCGCAGGATTAAAGGAAGCTAAAGCAAAACAGGGTAAAGCGCGGAGGAAAAAATAAATGAGGGATATGTTTTCATTAAATCCTTTTGTGGCGTTTATATATTTTGCTTCTGTTTTTTCCTTTACAATGTTTTTGCAGAATCCAATATTTGCTTTTATTGCGGTTTTCGGCGGAATGACATTTTTTATAATCGTAAAGCAAACCGCAAAAACCTTTGGAAGCTTTGGTTTTATGATGGGGTTATTTTTGGTTGTTGTATTAACAAATCCCTTGTTTTCCCATAACGGAGTAACTGTTTTATTCTTTCTTAATAATAATCCCGTAACGGTTGAGTCGATAATCTACGGAGTGTATTTAGGTCTTATGCTTGTTGCGGTTTTGATATGGTTCAGATGCTTTAATTTGGTTATTACCGATGATAAATGGCTTTATTTAACGGCGAAAATCTCGCCTAAAATATCATTGCTGTTGTCTTCGGCTCTGCGGTTTGTTCCGCTTTTAAAGGAACAGTCAAAAAAATTTAAAAACGCACAAAAAGCAATGGGACTGTATTCATCAGAATCCTGGTTTGATAAATTAAAATCTGTGCTAAGAGTTTATTCTGCGCTTATCGGTTGGAGCTTGGAAAAGGCGGTTGATACAGGTGCTTCAATGAAGGCTCGCGGTTACGGATTAAAGGGAAGAACAAACTATTCGCTTTATAAGTTCAATAAGTTTGACATTTTGATGCTTTGCGTGATTTTGTGCCTTGATTCGGCGGTTATAGCTTTAATTGAAATATCAGAAATGAGCTTTAGCTTTTATCCGTTTATAGAGGTTTCGAGGTTTGGTGTTTATCAGATTTCGGCGGTTGTTTTGTTTGCGGTAATGTGCTTTCTGCCGTTTATATTAAGTGTTAAGGAGGGTGTTGAATGGAAATACTTGAAATCAAAAATCTAAGTTTTACTTATCCCGAATGTCAGGAATCGGCACTTAAAAATATAACACTCTCGGTTAAAAGCGGAGAATTTAATGTTATATGCGGTGAATCGGGATGCGGAAAATCCACCTTGTTAAGGCTTATTAAAAAGCAGATTGCACCCTTTGGTGAACTGAACGGTGAAATTTTATATAACGGAATGGGGCTTGATTTACTTGATGAAAGAGCTTCAGCTTCCGAGATAGGCTTTATTCTGCAAAATCCCGAAAGTCAGATTGTTACCGATACCGTATGGCACGAATTAAGCTTTGGTCTTGAAAATCTGGGACTTCCTCAAAATGTGATTCGCCGAAGGGTAGCCGAAATGGCAAGCTACTTTGGTATAGAGGAATGGTTTTATAAAAAAACAGCGGATTTATCGGGCGGACAGAAACAGCTTTTAAATCTTGCGGCAGTAATGGCAATGCAGCCTAAAATCTTACTGCTTGATGAACCAACCGCGCAGTTAGACCCCATAGCGGCATCAAATTTCATAGCAACACTTCAAAAATTAAACCGAGAATTGGGGCTTACTGTTTTAATGGTGGAGCACCGACTTGAAGAGCTTATGCCCATAGCAGATAAGGTGCTGTTGTTAGAAAACGGCGAAATAAAGTATTTTGATACCCCGAGAAATATAGTTTCATACTTTAAGGAAAGAAAAAATCATCCTGTTTATGATGCGTTGCCTGCCGCTGTGCGGATTTATGATATGTGTAACGGTAGCGGTAATTGCCCTTTGAGTGTGCGTGAGGGCAGGGCATTTGTTACAGAAAATTATTCAAATAATATTGATACCGTTAAATATGAACCTTATGTTCACAGTGATGAAAGAGCGGTTGAGTTAAAGGATATATGGTTTAGGTATGAAAAAAGTTTGCCCGATGTTCTTAAAAATACAAGCTTTACTGTTTTTCGCGGCGAGCATTTTTGTATTCTTGGCGGTAACGGTGCAGGAAAAACTACCGCACTTGGTATAATTTCGGGAAATTTAAAGGCTTATAGCGGTAAGGTTATGATTAACGGCAAAAAAATAGGCGATTATAAAGGAAATTCGCTTTATTTAAAGAATATTGCACTTTTATCGCAAAATCCCGAAATTATGTTTCTTCAAAAAACGGTTTATGAGGATTTGCTCCAAAGCTGTAAGCTTATGGGGTATTCTGATGAAGTTTCAAAGAATAAAACAGAGGAAATTTCAGAAAAACTTAGGATACAAAAACTATTAAATAATCATCCCTACGATTTGAGCGGTGGGGAACAGCAAAAAGCGGCTTTGGCAAAAATACTGCTGTTAGAACCTGAAATACTTCTGCTCGATGAACCTACAAAGGCGATTGATGCAGGCAGTAAAAGGGTTTTATCAAAAATTTTAAAAGAGCTTAAATTGCAGGGGATTACAATAATAACCGTAACCCACGATGTTGAATTTGCCGCCGAAAATGCCGATAGATGCGGTATGTTTTTTAACGGTGAGCTGACATCTTTGGATACACCGAATGAATTTTTCGGAGAAAACAATTTTTACACAACCGCCGCCAACCGTATATCCCGCGGATTTTATAAAAATGCGGTTTTGTGTAGCGATGTGGCAAAGCTTTGTAAGCTGAATGAAGAAAACGGGGTGGAAAGGTGAAAATTAAAAGACTTTTAACCGTTTTTCTTTTTCTGCTTTTGATTCCCGCACTTGCACTTTTGGGAGCGGTTGTATTCAGTGAAAAATATTATGCCTTTGTATCGGTTTTTGTAGCTGTTATTTCGTGTATTCCGCTTTTTTATGCCTTTGAGCATAAAAAAAGCTCCTCAAAGGAGCTGATGGTGCTTGCAGTTATGATAGCGTTATCTGTTGCCGGAAGGTTTGTTTTTGCGTGGATTCCCGGGTTTAAACCCATAACTGCAATAACAATAATTACGGCTGTCTTTTTAGGGCGTGAAGCAGGATTTGTTGTAGGCAGCCTGTCGGCTGTTATTTCAAATTTTTATTTCGGGCAAGGCCCGTGGACGCCCTTTCAGATGTTTGCTTGGGGAGTGCTCGGCTTTATAGCTGGGGTTATTTGTAATCCGCTTAAAAGAAGCAAAATTCTGCTTTCGGTATACGGGATTTTTGCAGGCGTTGCGTACTCTCTTGTTTTGGATGTGTGGACAACCCTTTGGGCGGATAATACCCTTAATTTCGCAAGATATATAGCTTCGGTTGTAACCGCACTTCCGATAACCGCGGAATATGCCGTATCAAATGTTATATTTTTATGGTTGCTCTCAAAACCGATAGGCGAAAAGCTTGAACGCATCAAGAAAAAATACGGATTATTTAAGGTTCAAAATAAGGATTTATCCTTATTAAGATAAAATTTTTAAAAAAGAGGTTTTTAAAATGAAAAAAATCATCACGCTCACACTTGCACTTCTTTTGATTTTCGGCTGTATAAGCATTATTGCTATTGCTGATGAGGTGCCGTTATCTGCTGACATTTATGTAACGGTAGCCGATAAGGGTACTCTTGTTGTGATTCGGGAAAAAATAACCGTTACCGACAAGGATAATGACAGCAGGTTAAATATTGATGAGGCTCTGTTTGCACTTCACGAAGCAAAGTATACCGGTGGTGCCGCCGCAGGTTATGCAACACAGACAACCCAATGGGGGCTTGGTATTGTGAAGCTTTGGGGTGATGAAAGTGGAAATTACGGTTATTATGTTAATAACGCTTCGGCTTGGGGTCTTGCTGATGAGGTAAAGGCAGGGGATAGCTTAAATGCCTTTGTTTATAAGGACGGACAGGGTTATTCTGATACATATTGCTGGTTCGATAAAACTGATGTTTCGGCTGAAGGCAGTGCAGAAATAAGTCTTGTACTTAAAGGTGCGGGCTACGATGCAAACTGGAATCCGATTGAAGTTCCTTTGGAAAATGCAGTAATTACTTTAAACGGTGAAAAGACCGGGTTTAAAACCGATAAAGACGGCAAAGTGACCGTTACCGTAAATAGTGCAGGCAGTTATGTTATAAGTGCCGTTTCTGAAGATGCTGTTCTTGTTCCGCCTGTTTGCAAGCTTACCGTTACGGCAAAAGAGGTAATCCTTGATAATAAAGACAATAATAAGGATAAAGTGACATCCCCCGAAACAGGAGATAGCCGAAATATTGCTGTTTTGGCAATTATAACGGCAGTATCGCTTTGCGGAATAATAGTTAGTGCGTTAAAAAATAAGTCTTATGATGAGTAAATATTTAAAAACAGCAATTTGCTTAATTATTGCATTTGTTCTGCTGATAGGGGGAGGTTCCGTATCGGCAGAACAAGGTACAAAAAACGCCGATGAAGCCCAAAGCTTTTTAGACGATATAATTTCGTATAACCTAAAAGAAACCAATAGTGAAGATTTGCAGCAATGGATAAACGGTTATATGGCAAAAAACGCAGGTATAACCGAATGGTATGCGTTAGCACTGTGTCAATATGCTGATTATGATTTTACCGTATATAAAACCGCACTGGTTAAATATCTTTCTGAAAACAAGATAAATTCTGCTTCGTCTCGCCAAAAGTATGCGATTGTATTGGCTGGTATGGGAAGCGGCGATAAGTTTATTTATAATACACTTAATGATTCTATAGGTAAACAAGGCCTAATGAGCTGGGTGTACGGTCTTAATCTGCTTAATAACGGGTATCAATGCAAGGATTATTCGTTAAACGCTGTAAAGGATAAGTTATTATCGTTGCAACACCAAGACGGTGGATTCAGTATTACCGGAAAATACGGTGATGTAGATGCTACCGCTATGGTAATTCAGGCACTGTCACCTTATTATAAGTTGGATTCGAAAGTTATGGATGCTGTCGATAAAGCTTTATTATTTCTTTCAAAACAGCAAAAGGAAACAGGTGATTTTGCAAGCTACGGTGTAAATAATCCCGAAAGTACAGCACAGGTTTTGACGGCTCTTTCGGCACTTGGTATTGATTGTAAAAAAGACAGCCGTTTTATTAAAAACGGCAATACAATTTTTGACGGTATAGGCATTTATAAATTATCAGATGGAAGCTTTTGCCATAAAACAGGCGGAGAATCAAATGGTAATGCCACTATGCAGGTTTTTTATTCAATGGTATCGTATATACGTATGCAAAACGGTAAATCAGGCTTGTATATGTTGGATAATGCAAATCCTTCCGTATTAGAAACACCTCAAACATCCGTTGTTACGCCTCCTTCTGATAGTATAGTAAGCTCAAAACCAACTGCTGATAATAAAACGCAGGGTTCACAAATTCAGGATAATATCGTAACCGAAAGCGAAAATCAGTCAGATAACGGCAATGCTCAAAAAACCCAAAGCGAGGAAAGCGTTTCGGAGACGGATAATCAGCCCGAAACTAACAATACGACTGAAAACTTAAAAAACAAACAGTCTGAAAATAACAAAATCAGTTATAAAATATGGGTTATTTGTGCGGTTATAGCTATTGCGCTTGCAGTTTGTGCCGTTATGTTCTTTAAGGGTAATAAAAACATTAAAAACTATATTTTGGTGATAGTGGTGTCGGCTTCGGCGGTTTTGATTGTGCTTGTTACCAATATTCAAACTGCTGATGATTATTATAAAAATAAAGGAAATATCAGCGGAGAATCAGTAGGAACAGTAACTGTTACAATTCGATGTGATACTATCAAAGATAGAAGCGCAAAGCATATTCCCGATGATGGAATTATTCTTGATGTTACTGAAATAAACTTTAAAAAGGACAGCACAGTATATGATGTATTGCTTGAGGCAACGGCATCTAATAAGATACATCTTGAAACAACGGGTACGGCAAAAAGCATTTATGTTCAAGGGATAAATAATATATATGAATTTGATTTCGGCGAGCTGTCAGGATGGGGCTATTATGTCAATGGTGCTTCACTCTCGGTAGGCTGTGGGGAGTATAAGGTGAAAGACGGCGATAAAATAGAATGGCTTTATACCTGCAATCTCGGAAAGGATATTGAATAATGAAAAACTGCTTTTCTTTTTTCAAAAATTGTAACTGCGAATATTTTCCTTGCCATAAAACCGAAAATGAGGATGAATTTAACTGCCTTTTTTGCTTTTGCCCTTTATATAGACTTCCTGATTGCGGAGGTAATTATTCTTTGACTCCAAACGGCGTAAAGGACTGCTCAAACTGTCTTTTACCCCATAAAGCAAGTAATTACGATTATATTATTTCAAAACTTAATAATTCCGATAAATAAAATTCAAAAAGCAGATTTCCTTTTTAAAAAAGAAATCTGCTTTTTATTGTTTATAACAATCCTTTTATAATTTCTTCATACGGTTTTGCGCTTAAATATGCGGGCGGTACATCAAATACCGTTTTGCAGCCGTATTCACCCTTTTGGCTTAATTTATAGGTAGCGCGCGCAAAGGCCACTATTACCGATGCGGTAAATTCCGGGTTGGAATCAAGCTTTAAGCTGTATTCTATAACGTGATTATTTTGTGAATCGAAGCCGGTTTTTCCTGTTCTTATAACAAATCCGCCGTGAGGAATACCGCTGTGGTCACGCTTCATTTCTTCCTCTGTTATAAAGTGAACTATGGTGTTGTAATCGGCAAAGTAGTTGGGCATTTCCTTTATCTGCTTTTCAATAAGTGCCTTATCGGCATCCTCTTTTGCAACAACAAAGCACTCTCTTATGTGCTTATCTCTTGTTGTAAGCTCGGGACAAACACCGCTTCTTACAGCATCAAGTGCTTCATCAACAGGAATGGTGTACTGCCTTGCATCAAGAACGCCCTCGATACGGCGAACTGCATCGGAATGACCCTGACTCACGCCCTTGCCCCAGAAGGTGTAATCCTTGCCCTCGGGTAACACAGCTCCTGCATAAAGTCGGTTAAGAGAGAACATACCGGGATCCCATCCTGCAGAAATCATAGCAGTTTTTGAAGCTTGCTTTGCAACTTTGTCAACATTAGAAAAATGCTCGGGAATTTTTGCATGGGTATCGAAGCTGTCTATAACATTAAACATAGATGCAAGCGCGGGTGTTTGAGCGGGAAGATCGGTTGCGCTTCCTCCGCAAAGCACCATTACATCAATTTTACCTATAAAATCCTCGACCGTATCGGCGGCGCAAACAGGAATATCAGGTGTGTTTATTTTAAGCGTTTTGGGGTCGCGGCGTGTAAATACCGCAACAAGCTCCATATCGGCATTCTGGCGTATGGCGCTTTCAATACCACGTCCTAAATTACCGTAGCCGTATATACCTATTCTTATTTTCATAAATTTGACCCCCAAAAAATCGGAATATAAAAATTTTAACATAAAAATTTGAGCTTTTCAAGATATTTGATAACAATTTTCTTAAATTTATCTGCACAGGTCTGCAAGCCGATGTCGGATTTTTCCGTCAACACCTGTAATAATTTGTCGAAACAACTCGAAATATATCGAAAAGCGGATTTTGTCGAAAGAAAAAGAGAGAAAATGACCCAAAAATCAGACAAAATCCTTGATTTATCGGATATGATGTGGTAAAATGGGTGAAACTAAAAACCGGGAGGTAAATTATGGAAAAGAAATTAAAGGTTATCATTGCTGATGATTCAACCGAACTTGGTCAAAATTGTTCGAAAGTACTCAAAAGTTACGGAATGGATGTTAGTTTGTGCGAAAAGGACGGAAGAACGATTTTAGAAAAAATTCGTATACTTCGACCGGATGTTGTATTGGCAGACGTATTTATGCCGAATCTTGACGTTTTGGGTGTTCTGGATGCTGTAAGGAATATGGATGAAAAGGAACGTCCGATAATTATGGCAATGTCAAGCTTTGACAATCAGCGTCTTGAAAGAGAAACATTGGAAGCAGGAGCAAGCTATTATTTCATCAAACCGTTTGATATAAATATAATGGCAGAACGCATTATACAGCTTTCGGGTTGGAAAAACGAGGTTTCACCCGTTGTTTTAAGGGATAATGTTGTAACCGATCCCGAGCTTGAAATGATGGTTACTGAAATAATACATCAGATAGGTGTTCCGGCGCACATAAAGGGTTATCATTATTTGCGTGAAGCTATCATTTTATCCATTAAAAACAGCGAAATGATGAATTCGGTAACAAAAATTCTTTATCCCACCGTTGCAAAGAAACATTCAACAACCTCCTCGCGTGTTGAGCGTGCTATACGCCACGCAATAGAGGTTGCGTGGGACAGAGGGGATATAGATGTACTTAACTCTTATTTCGGTTATACCGTTCAGAATGAGCGCGGTAAGCCTACCAATAGTGAATTTATTGCAATGATAAGCGATAAATTACGATTAAGACTTAAAATAGCATAATAAATTACAATTTCGATATCATATACATATATAATAAACCGGCAAAGGCGTTTTTAAAATTCCTTTGCCGGTTTTGTTATTATTTATCCTCGTTTTTGCTTTTCTTTTTTTCGCTTTCTTCAACGCTTTTTTTGAGGAATTCCTGCCAGTTTTCGTCTCTTGTATCTTCGGTTTGCGATTTGAACAAACGGTAAAGCTCATCCTCAAGCTTTTTATAGAGACGGTTGTAATGAATAATAGCCATAATGTCAATAACCGTCATCCACAAAAGTATTGCTATACCTATTAAAGCAGGAATACCGTGGCGCCAATAATAGTAGAAGGGCATACCCATAAAACGCGTTATATCATACAGCGTATTGGTTTGAGAGGACTCAACCGCTATATACAAGGCAATGCCTATTGTTGCAAGCGATGCAATGCTTATAAATCTTCCTATCCAACGGGTCTTTTTTATGAATGTTACGATAAGACCTGCTGTCATAACACCTGTTGCGGCTAAAACAGTATAGAAAAACTTCATAGATTGCTCATAATCAAACTCGGGGGATTCGCTTGAAACGAGAATTACCAATATGTAAAATATACTGAAAACAAGGTTATACGCAAATGCTAATACATAAAGCTTTTTTAAAAAGCCGTAAAGCTCACTTTCGTGCGTAGCGTAACGCACACCGCGTTTATTTTGGTACTGCTGTACCTTTTTTACAATATATTCGTTCTTTTTCATTTTAAAACTCCTCGGATTCACAATTAAATTTATTATACAACATAGTATTGCTCTTGACAAGTAGAAAATTTGGGTTAAAATAAAATCGGTGATAAAAATGGCTGTTATAAATATAGTAATGGTTGAACCCGAAATTCCGCAGAATACGGGTAATGTAGCAAGAAGCTGTGCCGCAACCGGCGCAAGACTTCATCTTGTAGGGCCTATGGGGTTTAAGATAGACGATAAAAAGCTTAAACGCGCAGGTCTTGATTATTGGCAATTTCTGGATATAACATATTATGACAATATTGAGGAGTTTTTCGAAAAGAATAAGGGTGAGTTCTTTTTTTATACAACAAAAGCAAGGCACACCCATTCGGATGTTTCTTATCCCGATAACTGTTATTTGGTTTTCGGTAAAGAAACCAAGGGTCTTCCCGAGGAGCTTCTGCTTGAAAATCCCGAAAGCTGTGTGAGAATTCCGATGGCCGGGGGCATTCGTTCTCTTAATCTTTCAAATGCGGTTGCGGTAGGCCTTTATGAGGTGCTTCGCCAGTGGGATTATCCTGCACTTGAAAATTTCGGACAACTGCACAATTATAAATGGGATGACTAACGCTATTTTTTACTACTTTAAGTAAATTTTTTGTTGCAAATATTGAAAAATGTGGTAAAATATATATTGTAAATTTTTAAACCCCGAAAGGATGTTATGTATGAGCGCTCTTAACAAAAAGACAGTTGATGATATCAACGTCAAAGGTCAAAAAGTTTTGGTTCGTTGTGATTTTAACGTTCCGCTTAAAAATGGCGTAATAACTGATGAAAACCGTATCAATGCGGCACTTCCCACCATTAAAAAGCTTATTGCTGACGGTGGCCGTGTAATTCTTTGTTCTCACCTTGGTAAGCCGAAGGGCGAGCCCAAGCCCGAGCTTTCTTTAGCCCCCGTTGCAAAGTGCCTTTCCGAGAAGCTCGGTAAAGAGGTTGTTTTTGCCGCTGATGATAATGTTGTAGGCGAAAATGCAAAGGCTGCTGTTGCCGCTATGAATGACGGCGATGTTGTTTTATTGCAGAACACCCGTTATCGCGCAGAAGAGACCAAGAACGGCGAGGCTTTCTCTGCTGAACTCGGTTCTTTGGCTGATATTTTTGTAAATGATGCTTTCGGTACTGCTCACCGTGCACACTGCTCTACAGTAGGCGTTGTTTCCTATGTTAAGGAAGCTGTTGCAGGTTACCTTATCGGTAAAGAGCTTCAGTACCTTGGAAATGCTGTTGAAGATCCGGTTCGTCCGTTCGTTTGCATTCTTGGCGGAGCTAAGGTTGACAGCAAGCTCCCTGTTATCGAAAATCTTCTTACCAAGGCTGATACTCTTATTATCGGCGGCGGTATGGCTTATACCTTCTTGGCTTCTAAAGGCTACAGCGTTGGTAAGTCTCTTATTGATGAAACCAAGATTGACTATTGCCGTGATATGATGACTAAAGCTGAGGAAAAGGGCGTTAAGATTCTTCTTCCCGTTGATTGCACAGTTGTTGCAAACTTCCCTGATCCTATCGATGCTGCTATTGATGTAGAATATGTTGATGCTGATAAGATTCCTGCTGATAAGGAAAGCCTTGATATAGGACCTAAGTCCGCTGAGCTTTATGCTAATGAAGTGAAGAATGCCAAGACCGTTGTTTGGAACGGACCTATGGGCGTATTTGAGAACCCCACTTTGGCTGCAGGTACTTTAGCAGTTGCTAAGGCTCTTGCCGAAACCGATGCTGTTACTGTTATCGGTGGCGGTGACTCTGCTGCTGCAGTTAACAACTTGGGCTACGGCGATAAGATGACTCATATCTCTACCGGCGGCGGCGCTTCTCTTGAATTCCTTGAGGGTAAAGAGCTTCCCGGTATCGCAGCACTTAACGATAAGTAATATTTAACGGATTTATTTGTAGGGGCGGATGCCCTCATCCGCCCCTGATTTGAATTTTAAAAGGGTCGATGTAGGCATCGACCCCTACATTTGTGTAATAAAAAGTAACAAGGAGTTATAAAAATGGATAAGAATAAAAGAACTGCTGTTATAGCAGGTAACTGGAAAATGAATAACACCCCCGCCGAGACAACCGCTCTTATTAACGAAATGAAGCCTCTCGTAGCAGATGCTGATTGCAAGGTTGTTCTTTGTGTACCTTTTGTTGATATCGCTGCTGCTGTTGCTGCTGCAGAGGGTTCAAACATTGAAATTGGTGCAGAAAATGTTCACTTTAAAGCAAGCGGTGCTTACACCGGCGAAATTTCTGCTGAAATGCTCGTAGCTTCAGGCGTTAAGTATGTTGTTGTAGGTCACAGTGAGAGAAGATAGTATTTCGGCGAGACCGACCAGACTGTAAACCTTCGTACACTTGCCGCTGTAAATGCAGGTCTTACCGCTATCGTTTGCGTTGGCGAAACCTTGGAGCAGAGAGAACTTGGTTATACCGAAACTCTTCTCAAATTCCAGA
>JAZSKL010000258.1:0-3003 GCA_045534855.1 Acutalibacteraceae bacterium | reverse complement strand
GTAAAAACAAGGAAAAGGCTTTAAGTTTTAATATTTTAATTATTTAATAACCGATGGGTTCTGATATGAGCTTTGGTATGGGTGCTTCGGATAACTACCTGTAATATTTAAAGGTATATTTGTTGTAAATGTTCCGAATCCCGTAACCAAAAACTGTTTTAAAGCGGAACTTTAATATCAGTATTCTTTACGTGCTTAGTGTTTGAACCGCTAAGCGCAGGTACAGCATATCTGAAAGATGTAACATTTGTTACCTGCAAGGTATAGGATTTGTTTATAGAAAGCGATAAATTTTACAGAACCTATTAAAATTTACCACTTGACAAAAGGGTCTTAAAATTGTATCATAATAAAGATAAAGGCAGTAATAAAGGACAGTAGTTTTAAAACACCTTTTTCAGAGAGTGCGGTGTGTCGCTGAAAGCCGCATAAGGTATTTTTTAATGAACACCACCTTTTAGCCGCTGTGGGTAAAAACACAGCCGTATACCCGCGTTAAGGGTGTCGAGTGCCGTTTTGTAAAAAAACGGAAATCGGGTGGAACCGCGGAGTTTTTACAGCTTCGTCCCGCATTTATTGCAGGACGGGGCTTTTTTATTTTCCGTTCTGAAAAAATGAGGAGGAAAAATTATGATTAAAGTAACCTTAAAGGATGGCTCGGTTTTAGAGCTTGAAAACGGATTAACTGCACTTGATGCCGCAAAGGCTATAAGCGCAGGTCTTGCACGTGTTGCCTGCGCCGCAAGAATAAACGGTGAAAACTGTGATTTACGCACCGTTTTAACAGATGATTGCACACTTGAAATTCTCACATTTGATGACGAATACGGTCGTTGGACATTCCGTCACACCGCATCTCATATTTTAGCACAGGCTGTAAAGCGCCTTTACCCGAGTGCTAAACTCACCATAGGCCCTGCCGTTGATGACGGTTTCTATTACGATTTTGATGTTGACGAGAAATTCACACCTGACAACCTTGAAAAAATCGAGGCTGAAATGAAAAAAATCGTCAAGGAAAATATTGAGCTTGAGCGCTTTACAATGTCCCGTGATGAGGCTATTGCGTATTTTAATGAGAAGAACGAGCCATACAAGGTTGAGCTTGTTGAAGCCCTTGCAGACGGCGAAGAAATCAGTTTCTACCGTCAGGGCGATTTTACCGACCTTTGTGCAGGTGCTCATCTTATGGCAACCGGTGTTGTTAAGGCATTTAAGCTCACCTCTGCAACAGGTGCTTATTGGCGCGGAGACTCAAACAATAAAATGCTCTGCCGTGTTTACGGTACTGCTTTCCCAAAAGCTTCTGAATTGGAGGCGCATCTTGCCGCAGCTGAGCCAGCAAGAAAGCGCGACCACAATAAGTTAGGAAGAGAGCTTGGTTATTTCACAACGGTTGATGTTATCGGTCAGGGTCTTCCTATCCTTTTACCAAAAGGCGCAAAGGTTATTCAGCTCTTACAGCGTTTTGTTGAGGACGAAGAAGCAAAACGCGGCTGGCAGCTCACCAAAACCCCTTATATGGCAAAGCGTGAGCTTTATAAGCTTTCAGGTCACTGGGATCACTATCTTGACGGTATGTTTGTTCTCGGCGACCCGCAGGATGAAACCAAGGAATGCTTTGCGCTTCGTCCTATGACCTGCCCGTTTCAGTATCAGGCATATTTAAACAAGGCTCGTTCATACCGTGATTTGCCATTAAGATTTAACGAGACCTCTACCCTTTTCAGAAATGAAGATTCGGGTGAAATGCACGGTCTTATCCGCGTGCGTCAGTTCACCATTTCCGAAGGTCATCTTATGTGCTTACCCGAACAGCTTGAACAGGAGTTCCGTTCTTGCTTGGAGCTTACAACATTTATGCTTAAAACCTTGGGTCTTTATGAGGATGTTTCCTACCGCTTCTCGCAGTGGGATCCTGCAAATACTGAAAAGTATATCGGCACTGCCGAGCAATGGGATGAAGCTCAAGGCGTTATGAAGAAAATTCTTGACCACCTTGAAATTCCCTACAAGGTTGGTGTTGGCGAAGCTGCTTTCTATGGTCCTAAGCTCGATATTCAGATCAAGAACGTATTTGGCAAGGAAGATACTCTTATCACTATACAGATTGACCAGATGCTTGCTGAAAAGTTCGGTATGGAATATGTTGACCGTGACGGCAGTAAGAAAAACCCCTATATCATCCACCGTACTTCTATCGGATGCTACGAGCGCACACTTGCCCTTCTTATTGAAAAATACGCAGGTGCATTCCCGATGTGGCTTGCTCCTACACAAATTGCAATTCTTCCGATTGCCGACCGTCACCACGACTACGCTTATGAGCTAAAGGCTAAATTCGAGCAGCTTGGTATGCGTGTTGATGTTGACTGCCGCAACGAAAAGATTGGTTACAAGATTCGCGAAGCAAGACTTGAAAAATTACCGTATATGCTTATCGTTGGTGACAATGAGGTTGAAAACGGTGAGGTTTCGGTACGTGAACGCGGCGAAAACGGCGATTTAGGTTCAATGAAGGTTGAAGATTTCATTACCCGCGCGGTTGATGAAATCAACAATAAAGTAATTAAGTAAATAGTATAAAAAGGCTGTCTCACCGATTAAAAGTGAGACAGCCTATTTTTTTATAAATTCAAGCTAAAATAATAAAACTCAATTTACTTTAATAATCAGATTAAAATTCACGGATTTAACTATTTTGCTCGTCATCTAATCTTATTCTGGGTAATTTCCAATGAAGCTTTGCCGCAAGCAAACGCATCATTACGGTAAAAATCAATACAAAAAATGTTGCAAAAACCGTATATCCCATACGAACACTTAACAAATAATAAGCACAACACCCTAAAACAGATACAATAGCATAAATGTGTTTGGTTAAAATATATGGCTTTTCATTAACCAGCACATCACGCAAAACACCGCCACCAACAACTGTGATAACACCCAAATCTAGCACTAAAAGAATATTACCGTCCGATAATGCCTGATACGACACTT
>JAZSKL010000087.1:0-4625 GCA_045534855.1 Acutalibacteraceae bacterium | reverse complement strand
GTAAAGGAATCTACCTATGTAAAATATAACACCACCGTAGAAAAGCATATTAAACCCAAGCTTGGCGGCTGTTTTATTCAGGCGTTATCAACCTTGCTTATAGAGCAGTTCACACAAGAACTATTATATGAGGAAGAATTAGCTCCTAAAACCGTAAAAGACATTTTAATAGTTCTTCATTCAATATTAAAGTATTCAGCCCGTCAATATCAAGGGATATTTCCTAATGTTGAAATTTATTATCCAAAGGATGTAAAAAAGGAAATGCGTGTACTGACGAAAGAAGAACAAATGCGATTTGTTCAGTATTTGCTTGATGATATGGACTATTGCAAATTCGGTACTTTATTGACCTTGCTTACCGGAATGAGAATAGGAGAAATCTGTGCGCTTCGGTGGGAAAATATTTCCCTGAAAGACGGAATAATCAAGATTACTTCCACAATGCAAAGGTTACGGGATTTTGATGTAAACCGAACTACAAAAACAAAAATTATAATCAGCGATCCTAAAAGTGATACTTCGGCTCGTATTATACCGTTAAGCGATTTTGCTATTGACCTATGTAAAAAGTTTATACCGACATCACAGACAGCATTTGTGTTATCAGGTAGTGCCTCTGAATTTATAGAGCCGAGAACCCTGCAATATAAAATGGAAAGGTACACTAAAGATTGCGGTCTTGAAGATGTGCATTTTCATACTTTACGGCATACCTTTGCTACTCGGTGTGTTGAGTTTGGATTTGAAATAAAATCATTAAGTGAAATTCTCGGGCATTCAAGCCCACAGATAACGCTTGAGAGATATGTTCATTCGTCTTTAGAACTCAAACGGGACAATATGAATAAGGTTGTTATGGTTGGCTGTGTATAAAGCCGTCAAAAACTTCCGTCAAAACTACTCTTTAAACCCTTATTTTAACTGCTTTTTTAGTTTAGATAGTAGAGTGTGGAACTCTACGAAAGCAGCTTGAAACAAGGGTTTTACTCATATACGATGTTGCTTTTTTGCTTTTGCAGTCAGAACCATAAAAACTGAAATTTTCAGAGTGTGGAACTCTACGAAAGCTGGAAAGACGGATGAGGCAGGACATTCACGGGTTGTTCACCATTAGTTTTGTGGAGCAGTACCTGATCGTCCGTATTTCTTGTCGATACTGCAAACTTTACTTAACGGCGGAAGTTTGCTTATTTTTTGAGCGTTTCATAGTAAATACTTATGCTGCTTTGAAAGGGGAAGATTGTAATGACGCAAGCAGAGCGAAAACTTGCGTTACTCGGTAGTACCATCTCTGTAATAGCGAGGGATGGTCTTGACAAAACAACAACAAGAGCTATTGCAACCGAAGCAAATTTGAATGAAGCGTACATATATCAGTTGTTTGACAGTAAAGAGGATTTATTCAAAGAAGTCTTTACAACTTTGGATGATGAACTGGTTTCAAAGATTCTTTTGCACTTGCCCGTAATGTATATGGAATCTATGGACTTTGAAACCCGTTGTCATACGCTATTCTTTTTCTGCTGGAGGTTTATCCTCGGCAACAAAGATAAATGTCTTTGTTTTATCCGCTATTATTATTCGCCGTACTTTAAAAAGTATTCTTATGACGAACATAATACGCGCTACCATAGTGTTTTGGAAAAAATGACACCTGCCTTTCGTAAAAAATGTAATGTTTGGATGTTGCTCAACCACATTCTGAACACAATGCTTGACTTTGCTGTAAAGGTGTTTAACGGAGATGTTAAGGACAATGACGATACTGCTGAACACGTGTTTTTAGTTATTTACTCATCTGTTAAACCTTATATTGAACCCCATCATTTGATAAACAAGGAGGGATAACCAAATATGCAAGTTCCTAATGTAGCTAAAAAAGTCTGGAATATATTTACAACCGTTATTGTTGTGTTGGTGGTAATATTTGCAGTTCTTTTAATTGGTGTTCGGTTATTCGGTGTTCAGGTTTACTCTGTGATTTCAGGTTCAATGGAGCCGGAATATCCTGTTGGTTCACTAATTTATGTTAAAGAAGTTGATCCGGCTGAAATTGAGGTTAATGATGTAATTACATATGTTCTTCCAAGTGAAACACCATCAACCCATCGAGTAGTACGGATTAATGAAGAAAACCAACTGTTTTATACCAAAGGTGATGCAAACGAAACCGAGGACGGTGCGCCTGTTCATTTTAAGAATTTGATAGGTACTCCCGTTTTCAAGATACCGTATCTCGGATATGTTGCTTACTATATTCAGCATCCACCCGGTATGTATATTGCTATTGCTGCCGGAGCTGTTTTGTTGATACTTGTCTTTCTGCCTGATTTATTTAAAAAGGATAAGAAGAAAGACGAACAATCCCCCGAAACAGATGGGGAAATTACGCAGGGGTAACGCCGAAAGGCTCCCAAATATATTTAAGGAGGTTTTTGTTATGAGAACAAAAACAAAAGCATTGGTATTGGCTCTATGCGCGGTGTTACTCGTTGTTACTACTGTATTTGTAACAATGGCTTTTCTCACCTCGGAAGATTCAGTACAAAACACATTTACTGTCGGTGAAGTTACCATTTCTCTTGATGAGTTGGATGTTGACGATTCCGACAATGACGGTTCTACTACAGACCGTGACAAAGCGAATGAGTACAAACTTATTCCCGGCAAAACCTACACAAAAGACCCGACTATCCACGTGGGAGCAAACAGTGAACCTTGCTATTTGTTCGTAAAGGTTGAGAACGGTCTTGTAAATGCCGAAGCGGACGGAAACACCACTATTGCCGCACAAATGACCGCTAATGGTTGGTCTTTGGTTGATGATGAAACAAACATTTATGTTTACAATCAGATTGTTACTAAAAACACAGATGTTGTTGTTTTCAGTAACTTCACCATTGATGGCGAAACTGTTGTAGCAAACTTTAAGGACGCTAAAATCAATGTTACTGCCTATGCTATTCAGGCCGAGGGCTTTGAAAAAACAGCTACAGCAGACATTTGGGCAAAATTCTAATTACGGAATAATGGCTTTATGCCTTTATTTATGAAAAAATTATGAGGAAAGGAGGCAATGGTTATGAAAAAGAAAGCTACTATTGCGGTTGTTGCTCTTGCTCTCGTACTCTGCTTTGCTATTGGGGGTACACTTGCTTGGTTGGTAGATAAATCTGATGCAGTTGTTAATACCTTTACATATGGCGATATAAACATAGATCTTTCTGAAAGTACCGGAAATGAGTATAAAATGATTCCCGGAAATAATATTACGAAAGATCCGAAAGTTACTGTTGAGAAAGACAGCGAGGCTTGTTGGTTGTTCGTAAAGGTTGAAAAATCTGCTACTTACGATTCTTATCTTGCAGACTACGCAATCGCTACTGGCTGGACGGCTCTTGATGATGTTGCTGGTGTTTACTACCGTGAGGTTGATGCAGACACCGCAAAGACTGGCACTTCTTATCAGGTGCTTGCAGCAGATACGGTTACTGTTCTTGATAGCGTAGAAAAATCCGATATGGAAGCTATTAAAAACGGTACGGTCGCAAAGCCAACCCTTACTTTTACTGCTTATGCAGTACAAAAAGACGGTTTTGATACCGCAGCTTTAGCTTGGGCTGAAATCAAGTAATTGTTTATTTTACCGAAAGGACATTTGAATTATGAAAAAGAAGATTGTTTCGATTTGCCTTGTTGCAGTAATCGCAGTAATGGCAATCGCTGGCGCTTCTCTTGCTTATCTTACCGATACTGATGATGCAGACAATGTATTTGAGGTTGGTAATGTTCAGATTGAACTTGTTGAGCAACAGAGAGATGAAAACGGCGAACTTGTGGCTTTTGAGGATAATAAAACTCTTATGCCTATTGTTGGATCCGCACAGGGCGAAAAGGACGGCTATGGCCTTCCTACCGCAAAGAATTATGTTGACAAAATCGTTAATGTTAAGAACACCGGAAAGAGCGATGCTTATGTTCGTGTAATCGTTGCTGTTCCTGCTGCTCTCGATAATTCTACCGATGCAATGAGCGTAATCCACTGGAATGTTGGTAATCGTTTCAGCCCTGATAAACAGTATGTTGACGGTTACACCAATCCCGGTTATGCAGACATTGAATGGAAGTTTGTAGAAGAAATCACCATTGACGGTGTTGCCTACAATACATATTGCTTTACCTATACCGAGGCTCTTACTGCTGGTGCAACAACCGAATGTGCAGCTATTACTGGTTTCTACCTCGACAAGAATGTTGATAACTATGTTAATGATGAGGGTAAAGTTGTTTACACTCTTAATGGCAAAGACATCAACTATGACCTCGCAAACGGTGTAACCGTTCCTGTATTTGCTCAAGCTGTTCAGGCTGCCGGATTTGATTCTGCTGAAGAAGCATTCACAAATGCCGGACTTCCTACTAATCCTTGGGCTGAATAATTTAATACGAAAGGAATAACGCAAAATGAAAAAGAAAATCGTTGCGATTTGCCTTGTTGCTTGCCTTGCAGTAATGGCAATCGCTGGTGCATCTTTGGCTTACTTTACTGCTGAAGATACCGCAGACAATGTTTTTACAATGAAAGGCATTAAAGTAGAAATCAATGAGGAATTTGAACAGGG
>JAZSKL010000127.1:0-4484 GCA_045534855.1 Acutalibacteraceae bacterium | reverse complement strand
ACCTGCAACAGCACCAACGCCTGTTGCAATATTATTTGCCCAATCAAATCCGGCAGCCCACTCATTAAATTTAGGAGTAAAATCGTTTGAAAGCCAACTTTTGCTAGAACTTAAAATTGAGTTTAAAACTTTTGAATGACTATCATCAGAATTTAAAAATTTAACGGTATTTTTAGATAGGGCATCAATTTGGTCGGGTAATTTCCTAATCAAATCATTCATACAAGAAATAAATTCGGGAATTACCAAATAAAGTATAACAAAAATGATTAAAGAAAAAAGTATCAAAGCACTGAAAACACCAAATACGCTTGATATTTTATCAACAAGTGTATCTTTTTTAATCTTTTTCTTTAATAATTTATTTATATTCTTATCAAAAAACACATAAAAAGGATTGATAAGATATGCAATTACAAAACCTATAATAAGCGGTTGCATAACCGAAATAAATTTTGCAATATAATAATAAATCGATGAAAAATTAAAAACAATAAATGCCAACAAAACACTTGCAGCAATAACCAAAAAAGCAGTTAAACCGTTATATAGATATGTATGTTTATTTTTTTGATTATTAGGATTATTCAATGGTATTCCTCCTTAATTTATTGTTTTAACTAAACGATATATACGCTTAATACATCTCATAACAACTGCACTAAGACAAATAAAGGTAAGCGCGCCTAAAAAATCGATAAAAATATCCCTTAGTTCTCCGCTTCTTCCATTTACGAAGGTTTGATGCCATTCATCAAACGCTGCATAAGCTAAAGCTATAGCGCAAGCAATTAAATTTCTTGCCAAAAAAGAAATCTTTCTATAAGAAATCACCGACATTTGCGCCCAAAAGCCAATCATACCGTAAAGCGTAAAATGGGCAGATTTTCTTATAAAAAACGAAATTTCAGAAATAAGCTCTAATTGCTTTTCAGCCGAGAGAATATCAAAATCAGGATATATTAAAGAAAGCAACATCTTTGAAAAACCACCGCTGGTTTTACTTGACTCAGCGGCGGTTTCAGCTGAAAGATTATAAATCAACAGCATAAATGTTGCAAGAATTATTATAGAAAATACTCTAAAAATTTTTAGTTTCATTATGACTTACGTAAATAATTATTTGGATTTGTAGGACTATTGTTTACACGAATTTCAAAATGCAAATGCGTACCTGTTTTACCCCATGTATTACCGGAATTTCCAACATATCCGATAGGCTGCCCCTGCTTAACCGATTGACCCGATTTTACAGCAACGCCTGAAAGATGCGCATAATACGTCTTATAGTTGGTGCCGTTACGGTTACCATGGTCAACAACTATATAGTTACCATAGCTTGCAAGACCGCTGGCGCCGGGATTTCTTACGTGACCGGTTACAACTGTTAAAACAACACCGTCAGCCGATGCTATAACATTAGCGCCGTAACTTCCGGGTATATCAATACCCGAATGACCTGCATAGGTAGTTTGAGTATAACAGCTCGGTACAGGCCAGAAAAATCCCTTACCGTCATAATTTATATTACTGTTAGTACCTAAATTATTAAACAAGCTGTTTAATTCTTTTTGTGCCTTTTTGATTTCAGCTTCGATATTTTTATTTTGCTGTGTTAAAGAACTTGTTTGTGCGTTTATCTTATTTATTATCGCATTTGCTTCTGCAACATCTGCCTGAAGTTCCTTTTGCTTTGCAAGAACATTATTCTTAACCGATACCTGATCGTTAAGTAATCTCTCGTTTTCAGCACGTTTTTCCTCAAGAGCTTCAATTGTTTTAATAATATCATCAATAATCTGCTTATCGTGAGCAGAAACCGATTCCGTAAGCTGTTCAAGTTGTAAATAATTTGAAAAATCCTCTGCGCCCATAAGAATTTGCAAAGAATTTGCGGTATTATTCATATAAATTGCGCGCAAACGCTTTTTAAAGGTTTCCTTAGTTTCGGCGATTTCCTGATTTTTCTTATTTATTTCCTTTTTATTAGCATCAATTAAAGCATTGATGCGGGAGATTTCTTTATTACAGGCATTGATTTGCTGTTGGGTATTAGCGATTTTTTTCTCAATAGCTGCAACAATTGCTTTTTGGTCGGCATTTTGACCTTTAAGCTTTTTAATCTGAGCCTCAATCTCTTTAGACTGTTGCTCTAATTTTGAAATTTCATCACGAAGTTGAGATTCGGTAGCACCCGAAGCACTCAAAATGCAACAAGATACAACCGAAATAACTACAGCTAATATAATAGATATGATACGTTTTATCTTTTTAAGCATAAAATTCTCCTAAAATTAAATAGCCGCAAACTCACTGCCCTCTTTACGCAGATATTTACGAATGATAAAGAAGCTTCCTAAAGCACCTGCTCCAATACCGATTATCATAAATATACCTAAAAGCTGCCACATCATATTGCTGAATGGTATTACAGGACTGCCAAGCAGTGATTCAATAGATTCGGTTGCTACTCGGTAGATAAAATACAATACACCTTCAGACAAAATAGCCGATATACTACCAATTAAAATACCTTCAACAATAAAGGGTATTCTTATAAAGGAATTGGTAGCACCCACAGCCTTCATTATACTGATTTGAAGTTTTCTGTTATACATTGTTACTCTTATGGTGTTTGAAACAATCATCAATGAAATAACAAGCAATATAACAATTATCCAGAAGCCTGCAACAGCAATGCCGTTTTTTAAGCTGTCTAGCTTATTTGCAAGACCGCTATGGCTTCTGATAACATCAACGCCCGATAATTTCTGTATTTGAGCCACAGTTTCATCAAATTTATCCATTTTTTTCATAGTAACTCTTGCTGCCGCCGACAAAGGATTACCATATTCATCATTAAGAAATGAGAAATGCTCCTTATAACCGCCAAGCATTGTAGAAGTTACCTCTTCAAGACCTTGTGAGCTTGAAATATATTCAGCCGAAGCAACATTAGGTAATGAAAGAATTTTCTGGCAAAGCGCTTTTGCTTCTTCATCGTTATGAATAACATAATCAGACGGACGAATACCGTTTACATCAGGTGCTTCGGTTGAGTTTTCTTCAACATTTTCATTTTCGCTTTGAGTATCGGTATTTTCTGTGGATGAAGTATCTTCGGAGGAAACATTATCGCTGGCTTTTTCACCGTATAAAGCCCAACTATAATCTTTCATATAAACCATAACAACATTTTCACGCTCAAGCTTGCCCATTGCAAGGCTGATATTTTCTGAAAAAATCAATGCAAGACCTATTAGTATCATACAAGCCATAAGCACGCCAATTGAAGCAAAGGTCATTAAACGGTTAACCCACGTATTTTTAAAACCCTCTGCCGTAAGATAACGAATACTTCCTAATTTCATTCGATGTCACCTCCGGCATTATCAGCAACAATACGACCGCCGTCAAGCATAATAACGCGATGGTGAAAATCACGAACAAGATTATGATCGTGCGTTACCATAAGAACGGTAGTACCGCGTTTATTGATTTCTGTCAGTAATGAAACGATTTCATAAGACATATTTGGGTCAACATTACCTGTAGGCTCGTCCGCAATAATAAGACGCGGAGAATTAACAAGAGCGCGCGCAAGACCCACACGCTGTTGCTCACCGCCCGAAAGCTCCATAGGCATTGAACGCGCTTTATGACCAAGCCCTACCTTTGAAAGCGCTTTAGATACCTCGCGGCGAACCTGATTTCCCGAAGCACCTACAACACGCATTGCAAAAGCAACATTCTGAAAAACATTCATTGTAGGAATTAAACGGAAATCCTGAAAAACAATTCCCATTGTACGGCGAAGATGAGGTATATGACGGCGCCTCATTTTCATAAGGTCAAAACCGTTTACAATAATTTTACCGGTATTGGCTTTTTCTTCGCGCATTATAAGCTTCATAAATGTACTTTTACCTGCACCCGAAGAACCAACTATAAACACAAACTCACCGTTGTTAATACGAATATTAACATCCTCCAGAGCATGCGTACCGGTTGTATAAGTCTTTGATACGCCTCTAAACTCAATTACAGGAGTTTCCGAAGCCGAAATCATTGAATCTGCCATAAAAATTTAAAACTACTTTCTAAATTAGTATTTTATAGGATTACTTTTAAGGTATTTATTAACCATAAGTGCAATCTTGAAGATAATTGCATGGTCAAACTCGCGCAAATCAAGACCTGTAATCTTCTTGATTTTCTCAAGACGGTAAACCAAAGTATTTCTGTGAACAAAAAGCTTTCTTGATGTCTCAGAAACATTAAGATTATTTTCAAAGAAACGCTGAATTGTAAATAGAGTTTCCTGATCAAGGCTTTCAATTGAACCGCGCTTGAATATCTCTTTCAAGAAGGTCTCACAAAGCGTTGTGGGCATCTGATAGATATGTCTTGCAATACCAAGGCTGTCATAAGAGCTTATTGTCTTCTCGGTATCAAATACCTTACCAACCTCTAATGCAGTCTGT
>JAZSKL010000010.1:0-5751 GCA_045534855.1 Acutalibacteraceae bacterium | reverse complement strand
AGAGCGTGAATTAAAGAAAAAAGAAGCAGAAAGGAATTAATTTATATGAAAATTTCAGTAGTGTGATGCCACGGCGGTCTTGAACATAAAAACGCTATCGCCGAGCATTTAAAGGAAAGAGGTTTTGAGGTAAAGGATTTTGGTACCTATGATACCAACTCAATTGACTACCCCGATATCGCTTTACCGCTCGCAAAATCGGTAGCCGCTAAAGAGTGTGAGCTTGGTATTTTAGTTTGCGGAACAGGTATCGGTATGTCACTTGCCGCAAACAAGGTTAAAGGTATAAGAGCAGCCGCTTGCAGTGAGCATTTCTCTGCAAAATACACCCGTTTGCATAACAATTCAAATATTTTGTGTCTTGGCGGACGTGTTATCGGTGTCGGCACTGCTATTGAGCTTACCGATTTGTTTGTTGATACCGAATTCGAAGGCGGACGTCATCAGAACCGTATTGATAAAATTACTGCTATTGAAGCAGAATAAACTTGACAAACATATTATTATTTAATATAATATATTTTAGAGATTTGAGAAAGCAAAAGAACGCAAGCGAGAAACTTGTGTTTCTTTTGCTTTCTTGATTTTAAAAAACACAATAATTTCAGGAGGATTTTCCATTGAAACGCAGTGAACTGTTCGATTTATTGGAGCGTTCCCCCGTAATTGCCGCTGTTGCTGACAGCAAATGGGATGCGGCTGTTTCCTCACCTGCAGGAATTATATTTTATCTGCAAGGCAACCTGCTTACGCTTAAAGAGCGGGTTAATCAAGCCCATAAGGCATCAAAGCCTGTATTTGTTCATATAGACCTTGCCGAAGGAATCGCACGTGACAAAACGGGTCTTGCATTTATGGCTGAATGCGGTGTTGACGGTATTTTGACAACACACGGAAACCTTATAAAATCAGCACGGGAAATAGGGCTTTTTACCGTACAGCGTTTTTTTGCACTCGATTCAAAGGGTATTGAAAATGTTGAGGATATTGTATCAACTGTATCCCCTGACCTAATTGAAATAATGCCTGGAATTGCATATAAAATAGTTAGCCGCTTTTCAAGCGGAAGAACTCCTGTTATTGCAGGTGGTCTTATAGAAACCAAAAACGAGGTTACACAGGCACTTTCCTTTGGCGCAACGGCTGTTTCCACAGGCTGTGAAGAATTGTGGTATTTATAAAAATTTAATATTCCAAAGAGATAAGAGAAACGGGATATATGGCTATACTATAAATAGTATGGTCTGTATTTCGTTTCTTTAATTTTATATTTTTTAAGGAGCAATAATAATGAATTATGATGTAATTATCGCAGGCGCGGGTGTTACAGGAAGTATGATTGCAAGAGAACTTTCTAAATATAATCTTTCTGTATGCGTTCTCGAAAAAGAGTATGATGTTGCAATGGGCGCTTCAAAAGCAAACAGTGGTATTGTTCACGGAGGTTTTGACCCTGAACCTGATACACTCAAAGCAAAGCTTAATGTTGAGGGCGTTGAAATGCTTTACGAAGCAGCCGAAATGCTTAATGTGCCATATAAACGTAACGGTTCTATGGTTTGTGCTTTCTGCAAAGAAGAAGAGCCTGCGTTAAAGGAACTTTACGATCGCGGAATTAAAAACGGTGTTAAGGGTATGAAATTGCTTTCAGGCGATGAAGCAAGAGCAATTGAAAATGAGTTATCCGAAAAAATCACACTTGTTTTACAAATCCCCTCTGCCGGTATAATTTGTCCTTACGAGCTTACTGTTGCGGCTATAGGAAACGCAATGGATAACGGAGTTAAGCTTCATAGAAACTTCGAAATTTGCGATATTAAGCATAATGATAACATTTTTACCGTAACATCTAAAAAGGGAGAAAACGTTACAGGTAAATATTTCGTAAACAGCGCAGGCTGTTATTCGGATAAAATCGCCGAGCTTGCAGGCGACTGTGATTTTAAAATCATCCCAAGAGCAGGTCAATATTTATTGCTTGATAAAACCGAAGGCGGGCGTGTAATACACACAATTTTCCAAGTACCGAGCAAGGAAGGAAAAGGTATACTTGTTTCCCCTACTGTTGACGGCAATCTTCTTACAGGTCCTACCGCCGCAGTTGTTGATACTCCCGAAAACAAGGAAATCACACCTGACGGTATATCACAGGTTATCAATCTTGCCGCAAAGAGCGTACCTAATATAAAATTCAATCAGGTAATCACTTCATTCAGCGGTGTTCGTTCTTCAGAAGCCGGAGGAGATTTTATAATCAGAAATTCCGAAAAAGTAAGCGGTCTTATTCATACAGCCGCTATTGACTCACCCGGACTTTCCTCCTGTGTTGCTATTGCAAGATATACTGTTGAGCTTCTTAAAAACGAAGGTCTCGAATTAACAGAAAAATCCGATTGGAACGGTAACCGCGAAGACCCACACGCTTTCCGCAAAATGGACGATGACCAAAAGGACGTATTTATTAAGAAAAATCCCGATTACGGTAAAATAGTTTGCCGTTGCGAAACTGTAAGCGAGGGAGAAATCCGCGCAGCCATTAAGAGAAATCCGCCTGCATACGATGTTGATGCCGTTAAAAGACGTACACGTTCAGGTATGGGCAGATGTCAAGGCGGTTTCTGTGCGCCCTTCGTTATGAGGCTAATCAGTGAAGAACACGGTATTCCTATGGAAGAAATCACCAAAAAGGGCGAAGGCTCAAATATGGTTGTAGGAAAGCTTTGATTAAATTGGAGGAAATCAAATGATAGAGCATAATATTGTTATTGTAGGAGCAGGTCCTGCAGGTATGGCGGCTGCTGTTGCCGCATATGACAGCGGTGTTACCGATGTTATTCTTCTTGACCGCGAGGATGCATCAGGCGGTATACTCCGTCAATGTATTCACAACGGCTTCGGTCTTCATAAATTAGGAAAAGAACTCACAGGTCCTGAATATGCCGCACATTACCAAAAAGAAGTTGCAAAACGCAATATAAAAGTGTATAATGAAACAATGGTTACAAATATTACAGCCGACCGCATTGTAACTGCACAAAACCGTGACGGTATAATGAAAATCAAGGCTAAAGCGGTTATTCTTGCAATGGGATGCCGTGAAAGAAGCCGCGGTGCGCTTAATATCTGCGGAACTCGACCCGCAGGTGTATACAGTGCAGGTACAGCCCAAAAGCTTATCAACTGCGAAGGTTATAATGTAGGTAAAAGGGTTGTTATTTTAGGTTCGGGCGATATCGGACTTATTATGGCGAGAAGAATGTCTCTTGAGGGCGCAAAGGTTGAGGCGGTTTGCGAGATAATGCCTTATTCGGGCGGTCTTACAAGAAACATTGTACAATGTCTTGAGGATTTTTCTATTCCGCTTTATTTAAGCCATACCGTTGCTGAAATTCACGGCAAAAAGCGCGTTGAGGGAGTAACAATAGCACAGGTTGATGAAAACCGCCGTGTAATTGAAGAAACCAAGCGTTATATCCCCTGCGATACACTTTTGCTTTCGGTTGGTCTTATCCCCGAAAATGAACTTACCAAAAACGCCGGTATTCCAATTGACCCAATTACTAACGGAGCAATTGTTGATGAAAACCGCCAGACCGCAGTTGAGGGTATTTTTGCCTGCGGAAACGTATTACAGGTACACGACCTTGTAGACTATGTTTCGGACGAAGCAGAGCTTGCAGGTATCGGTGCTGCCGCTTATGTTTTAGGTAATTTAAAGGTTGGAAATACTGTTAAAACCGCACCTCAAAACGGGGTAAGATATGTTCTTCCACAACGTGTTAACACCTGTAAAAACGAAGATATTTCTTTATTTATGCGTGTTACAAAGCCCTTCGGTAAGGTTAGATTCACGGTTCGTTCGGGCGATAATGTTCTTGCAACCGCTGTACGCTTAAAAGCTGCCCCCGGAGAAATGGAAAAAATAGTTATTAAGTCTGACAAGTTAGCACTTGTAAATGATGATATAACCGTAGCTTTGGAGGAACTGTAATGATTAAAAATATAACCTGTATAATTTGTCCGAGAGGCTGTGCTCTCACGGTTGATATTAACGAAAATGATGTAAAAGTAAGCGGTAACGCCTGCCCTAAGGGTGAACGCTACGGCATTGATGAATGCACAAATCCTATCCGTACCGTAACCTCAACAGTAAGGGTTGAAAACCGCACAGATACAATGGTAAGCGTTAAAACCGAAACTCCTATTGCAAAGGAAAAAATATTTGATGTTATGCAAGCTATCAGAAATACAACAGTAAATGCGCCCGTTCGCATCGGTGATGTTATTATTGATGATGTTTGCGGCAGTAAAATTATTGCTACAAAAAATGTGGATTGAGTGAAGTATAATGGATAAAAGCACATTACAAAATATAAAACTATTTTTATTTGATATGGACGGAACGCTATATCTCGGAGACCGTTTGTTTGAGTTTACCCCCGAGCTTTTAAGTACTATAAAGGCACGCGGCGGAAGATACCTTTTTATGACCAACAACTCATCCAAAAGTGTTGCTGATTATGTTAAAAAGCTTGCTAAACTCGGCATTGAATCAACCGAAGAGGATTTTATAACTTCTTCGCAGGCTACTGTGTATTATCTTAAAAAATATTATAAAGATGCTGTTCTTTATGTTTGCGGAACACAGTCGCTTATCGATGAATTCAAAAGTCACGGTTTTTCTGTTACGGATGATTTATCAAAGGTTGAATGTATTGTAATGGGCAATGATAACGAACTCAATTTCAAAAAACTTGAAGATGTTTGCAAGCTACTATTTGCAAATCCCGATATTCCGTATGTTGCAACAAATCCCGATTATGTATGTCCCACAGAGTTTGGCAGTGTACCTGATTGCGGAAGTGTTTGCGATATGATATATAATTGCACAAAGCTTCGCCCCGTTTTTATCGGTAAGCCCAGTCCGCTTATGCCTCAGCTTGCAATGGAAAAATACGGAATAAGCGGCAATCAAACAGCCGTTATCGGCGACCGTATTTACACCGATGTTAAAAGCGGAATAAATGCAGGTGCTGTATCTGTTCTGGTTATGAGCGGTGAAACCACCTATGAAATTTTAAACGAATCCCCCGATAAGCCCGACTTTGTTTTAAAGGACGGACGAGAGCTTATGGATATTATTAACGAATAATTTTTTTGAAAGGAACATAGGAATGGATTTTAAAGAGATTGTTAACTATCTTGAGGATTTTAACGTTGTAACAATTACAATACGATTGGTTCTTGCCGTACTTGTAGGCGGTCTAATAGGTAACGAACGCGGAAAGCACGGAAGCCCTGCCGGTCTTCGAACCCATATACTTGTATGTATCGGTTCTGCAATAACCGCATTAACCGGTATTTTTGTTTCGGATATTCCCGAAATTGGCGGTGATGCAATGCGTCTTTCAGCGCAGGTTGTATCAGGTATAGGTTTCTTGGGCGCGGGTATGATTATTGTTAAAAACAGCAATATGATAACCGGTCTTACAACCGCCGCAGGTATGTGGGCAACAGCCGCTATCGGTATTGCTTTAGGTTACGGTTTCTATGCGGGTGCAATTATCGGTATGCTCGCCTGCTTCTTTACCGCTGCTGTTCTTACAAGACTTGAACGCAAAAGAAAGATGTCCATACATATTTACGCCGAAGTAGAAAATATTGTAAGAATCGGTGATATTGCTGATGAAATACGCGATTGTATTAAGGGTGAAATGCTCGTAGAAACTATTACCGCAAAAAGTAATCTTC
>JAZSKL010000035.1:0-2144 GCA_045534855.1 Acutalibacteraceae bacterium | reverse complement strand
TAATGGTATGCTTACCCGAAACGCTTGCATGGATACAAACAAAGTTCTCATCTGCATAGATTACATCATCGTTGTAGTTGTAGATATGGCATCCCGAATACTCTGCAAGTGACATAAGTAATTCGTTACGCAGTACGTGCGAAGCACAGTAAACGCTGGTATAACCCTTGTCAAGCTTCTTCATAACAAGAGCAGGGCGGTTATCAATGCAGTATCTGCCCAAAACCTCCATATCCTGATTTTCGTCAATATCAAAACCGGGTGCCATATAAGGCGGTAAAAGCTGACGGTCTGCCCACATAATACCGATAACCTCACGGTCGATATAGCCATAAATGCGGTCAGCATCGGCATACTTCATTGCAGGATGCTCTAAGTTTGTAACACGGAATTTAGGCGAAATATTGTCATCAATAATACTTACTTTAAAGCCTGTGGTCTTTTCGATGTTTTCTGCCGTCATGGGTGTTTCCTTTTCAGGATCAACAAATCCGGGAGCATAAAGCCAAACAACTGTAGCGTTGTTTTTAGCCGCTTTTTTATCTATAACGGCTCTTTCTTCATCTGTAAGGCAGTAGCAGTTAAGCATAACATACATCTTGTAATCAGGCATATCATCCCTTGCCATATCATCGTGGAAATAATAATCCACAGGCGCACCCAACCTTGCAAGATCACTTGTACGGTAAAGGTCAAGCACATATCTATCGGTATAGCGGGAAACAAAATGTATACTTTCCTGATCGTAAATAAGAGCTATTTCGTTCTTCTTTTCACGGTTTACTGCGGCATACTTTTGGGCAATTTCCTGCTGCTGTTTAAACATTGCAAGAATATGCGGATCATCATATCTGCCGCCCTGCGGATTTTGGTCGAACCACCAACCGAAAATTCCTTCACAAAGGTCTCTTGCAAAGTCACGCTTCATTGTTTCAACCGAATCAAGCGGTGTGAAAAGATGTCCTGCGTCACGGTAGAAATCGGGGTCGTTGTGGGTGCGGCTGTCATCCTCGGAAATAAATATCATATTTCTGATTCTGAAAGAATCCTGCATTTCTCTCTGGCAGGTAAGTCCGCCGGGGAAACGGTTGTTGTAGGTTGGGGGAGCTGCTAAAAAGTCAACCTTACCGCTGTCAAGAATCTTGAGCATTCCTGCACAAGTACCCATATCAAAATAGTCAGTACAAGCGTAAGCACCGTAAAATGCGCCAACAAGCTTGCCGGTTTTATAACGCTCTTTAAGAGCGGTTGCGAAATGAACAATGCTGTTTGCCGTTCCCTTGTGCCAAGCATTGTGGAAATCGAAAACATTCATATAATCATTAGCGTTGAGGAAAACACCAAGGTGGGTAGGTGCTTTGGGGTTAAGGAAATCGTCAATATCGCTATGACCCTCAAAGCCGTGCATTAAATCTATAATTTGTTGGTCAATGTCAACATATTCTCTTTCGGGAATAGTTGGTATGTGCGGTGCTTCAAAGGAGGCATTAGGCATTTTCCAAGCCTTGCGGAGATTTTCCTCTGTGCCGTATTTTTGTCTTAAAAGCTTGCCGAATTCCTTGCGGAAAGAGGGGGAAATATCGGAATAACGGTTTTCTTTCGGCTCAATAAGTCGGTTCATATAGTACCATTCCGAAGTACCGCCTGCTGCGAGGAAGTAGCCTATAACGTGGTCGCCGAAATCCGAAGCATCAACCAAGTCACAGAAGTCATAAAGTGCCTTAACACCGTCTCTTCTCCAGTTTTCAGAACACATTGAATAGTTGCCCGGTACTTCATCACCGTGAATTTCGGAGCACATAACACACTCTTTATGACCGCCGTCACTATAGGTTACAAGGTCATCAGGATGTTCATACATCCACTTAACCGGCGGGTGCATACCGATTCTTACAATAATATAAGCATCGGGAGCGGCATCAAGAAGCATTTTAACCTCTTCCGTAAATACATCCCAACCGCGGCGCTCATACCATTCGTCTCCCTTTTTGTTACGCATCATTTCACCCGGACGAAGCCAGTCGGTATTAGCGTATACAAAAAACACCTGTATACCCGACTCTCTTATTCTTTTTATATAATCGGGTCGTTTAATTCTTGAGGTAAACGCCATAGGCATAACGGGTTTACCGTCAATCATAATA
>JAZSKL010000292.1:0-5043 GCA_045534855.1 Acutalibacteraceae bacterium | reverse complement strand
AACCGCTAATATTTGAAGTTTCAATCATATCATCAGCTTCAACGATATTGAAATCACAAACAGAACCTAATGTGCTGATAGAGGAACCTACAGCACCGCTGTTATAAACGGTTGCATCAGCTTCATTTGCAAAGCTCTTTGCATCAAGAGTGGTTTTAAGTGTGCCGGAAGTAGCAGCAACGCTGTTGTTTTCATCAAGAACCTCAAACCAAGCTGTTACATTATTTCCTTCAACCTCTGCATTCACCTTAATATGTGCACCTGCAGAAGCAAGAATGTCCTTTTCGGCATCCGGATATACGGCATTAAAGGATGTAGTATCAACAAGTCTTGCAACCTCGCCGAGATACATCAATTCACCATCAGCATTTCTGCCCCACTTGTAAACAAACAATACAATACGACCGTTATTTCCTGTGGTATGAGCATTCTTCCAGAACGCTACAGAATAGCCTTCCATAGCATCTACAGCATTGCCTACATTGCTTGCGCGGAAGATAATACCGCCCTTGATGTTGCCATCATAACCCACTTCAAAGGTTGCATTTGCTTTAAGATCAGAAGCAACAAGATCCTTAAGCATAATCTTCTTGGTTACAGCATCATTGTTAACGAATGAGTTATCCTTATAGGTAACGCCTGCACTTTCTTCAGGACTGTAAACTGTATAAACGCTGTCATCAGCAATGTTATTTACATTTTTAGCGCACTTTTCAAAGCTTACATCTGTAACGGTAATATTGGTTGTGTTTCCGTTCTTGAAGAAGCCGAAGCCGCCTTCTGCATAATAATCGCTGTAAGCACCGCTTGCTTTAGTCAAATCAAAAACATGAGTAGAAGTAAGAGACGGATTTGCAACATTAGTAAGGGTTATTGTAAGAATATTATCCCTCAAATTTGCATCCATCTTTATGGATTTACCGGCTTCGCTGTTATCTTCTCCTAAAATATCAGCTTTTTCGGTGTACATATTACCAAGATTAACATTAACAGTACCATCAGCATTTGTTCCGTAACGGGTAAGCTGAACCTGGAAATTATCCTCAGTAGAAACTGTTTGGAGAAGTTTTACAACATAACCGGTAAGTCCGGGAGAAGCATCGGCAGCAGACTTAACTCTGAAAGACATACCAATCTGATTTCCAACAGCTATATCACTCGGGAAATTAAAGGTTGCAGAAGCATTAAGATCGCCTGCTGTTTCCATAACGCTGTTATCAGCATTTACTTTTTCTTTAGCATTTGTAACAGTGAAATCGGTAAAGGTATGAACACCGTTTACAGCAAATCCCAATGCACCCTTCTTGAAGGTAACACCACCGTTGGTAAGAGGCAATTCATAATCTGTACCCATTTGTTCGCCGGTTTCAGCATTATAAACCTTAACCAAAATACCGCTTTCATCAACAGAAAGGTTCATTGTAAATTTGGGGTCCAAATCAGTAGTATCAAAAGTTTTGGTAAGTTGATAACCTTTTTGCCATTTTGCTGTTCCTGTAGCATCGCAATAACGAACTACTAATTCTACCAAATTCTTCGTACCAACATTTCTTCTGATGGCTAAAAGGATACCTTCAGGATTAAAGGTAGTAGCTGTTAATGTATTAGGATTGGTAAAGAGTGTTACACCGCCCAAGACATAACCCTCATTTATATCACCGGAAATATTATTACCCTGTATAGTAACACTTGCATCAAAAGAGGTCATATTAGCAGTAGAAGTAATTATAGCCTTACCTTGACCGGAAGTTCTGATAAAATCATCTGTAGTATTAAAGGTATATGTTCCTGCATGTCTTGTATAAGTGCTTTCGGAATAAAGATCGCCGATAGCAATATCTTTGTCAACTACTACCTTTTCTTCCTTGTCGTAAAGCATATTCGTAGTGCCTGCTGCAAACGAGAACGAGCCGTCTTCATTAACGGTTACATCCTTTTTTTTGTTATGATATACAATATAATTATCTCTGTTGCTGCCATCAAGTACATCTTCATCAGCGAATGACATATAAGCCATTCTTACATCGCCGAAGTTATGCTTTTCGGTTTCTACACCATCGGTTGTGGTCCAGGTATTGTCACCTACACTGTAGTAAACATATAACTTATCATTATGAACCATAAGGCTTGCAGATTTTGAGAACTCATTCTCACCAAGAACGCCGGGGTTAACCTCTGTAGCAAAGTAAGAGGTTACATCGTCATTTATGGTTTTATCTGCAAATGTAGCAGAAGTAATAGGCTGCGAAGAAATTGCAACCTGTGTACCTATACGGTAAGAAACGCGGTTAGGTATTCTTCCGGTATAACGGTCGGTAGTCTGATAAGAAACTGCAAGACGACCATCCGGCAAGGTTACAACATAAGGTGCTGCACATACTGCATACTCGTTAGAATCTGTTGCAGGAGCTGTAACAGGATTCGGTTTTGCTACAATAACGGGATCGGACCAATTTCTTCCGTCATTTGAGAATGACATTTTAATAACAAATGTAGTGTAGTTGTGAATGTCCGCATAATCATCCTTATCGGTTCTTGTAGACTCAAATACCATTGCATAAGTACCGTCAGAAAGCTTTGTTACAACGCTCATACCGTCACGAGACTTATGCTCAATACCGTTCTGTGCAATTTCGGGAGCACCGAATTTACCGGTTGCCTCATCATATACACAGTACATAATGTGCTGATAATTGGTGTTACCGGGAAGATCAGTATCTGCAAAATAGCAGAAAAGCTCATCGCCAATATAAACAGGATCGGGTTCCCATACACCGTAAGGAGAGCCTGAATCGGCAACAACATTATCTTGTGTACATTCGTACATTACCTGTACATCGCCCCAAACGCCTGTTTCCTTATCAAGAATCTGATAACAGATAGAAGCATAATATATGCTCCAAGGCTTATTGGTAGGATCGGTCTCAAATGTATTGTAGCGATAGAATGCCGCTACATCACCGTTTTTAAGTTCAACAAGATTTGGATTTTGTGCCTCAAGTCTGCCTCTACCATACTGACCGTATTCAGAAACATACTTTTGCGCCAAAGCCGTCTGAGTTGCGCCAACTGTAACTTTACCTGAAACAATATCAGCATCTGCTGCGTTTCCGATAATCTTAACGCCCTCAGAGAATGTTACGCCGCCGTTTGTGCTGGTAGCGTAATAAATGCCGTTGCCGCTTCTGTAATAAACCGCAGCAACAGTGCCGTCACTTAAAACCTTTGTACGGATTGCTCTTGGATTGATACTTTCATCAAGCACAGTAATAGCATCGCTAAAGGTAAGCTCGGCGGATTGTGCGTTCTCAGCTGATGCTGTAAAGGTGGCTACAGGAAAAACAAGCACACTCAACACAAGCGCAAAACTAAGAACAAGTGACAAGATTTTTTTCATTTGCTATTCCTCCAATAAAATTATTTTGGAAATATCCGCAAATTAACGATATCACATTTGCACAAAATCTGCAATATTTCTTTTTTGTTTTTGATTTATTTATGCAATACTCAATACAATAAATCGGTTTTGTATCATTCAATAAAACAAAAAGTCGACTAAATTTAAAAATAAAAATTGAAAAAATAATTTTAATGTGATATGATATAAAAAAACGCAAAGGAGTTGATAATATGCCGTTATTTACCGCAGAACAAGCGATGCACCTGAAACATCAAAAAATCGGTTTTACCATAAATGCAACATCTAAAACATATATATTCTTGCACTTTATTAACCCTATAACCATTCGTTTAAACGGTGAAATGATAGATACTTCATCAAATGCATGCATAATTTTTACTCCCGGAAGCAGCCTTTATTATACAGCAAAAAAAATACGTATGATGCATAACTTCCTCCATTTTAACATTACAAATGAAAATATCTTCGAAGAACTTCATATACCGTTAAACCGAATTTTTTATACTAATCTTCAAAATGAGATAACCGATGCTATCGAGCTTGTGGAAACCCATACGGTTAAAAAGTTTAACAATTACCTTGAGGGTATAGATTCTATTATATTTGAAATGTTCTCAATGATTTCAAAGGAACAGCACCGTCGTATCACCTTTGACGGTTTTTCAACCCAAACCCGTTTTGATAATTTAAGAACACTTATTTATCAAAATCCCGGCAGTTGGTCAGTTGCTACAATGGCGGAATATGTTAATTTGAGCCGTTCGAGATTCTCAACCAAATATAACGCTTTATTTGGTGTTTCACCTAATAAGGACCTTGCAGATGCCGCTATGCTTTATGCAAACAAAATGTTATATACAACTGATATTTGTATTGCAGATTTAGCCTATGAATGCGGTTTTACAAGTCCTGATTATTTTATCAGGCTATACAAAAAGCACTATGGTATAACACCGGGAGCTTACAGGAAGAAAATCCGCGCTGCAGAAGAAAATCAACAATAATAAAAACAGATAAAAGCAGTAAAATGTTTTTATCTGTTTTTTTGTTGCAAACTGCAGATAAATCATATATAATTCTAAATATAAAAAGTTAAAATACGCGGTGATTATTATGAATGTATATTATGAAAAAAAGACTGAACCGTTAACTTATTTCAAACAAGGTGCTCTTTCACCTTTACCACATTTACATAATGAAATTGAAATAATTTACGTTAAAGAAGGCGAAGCAAATGCTTACGCTGACAGTACGGTTTACAATTTAAAAAAAGGTGATATTTTTATTGCTTTTCCAAATCAAATTCATTATTACAAAACCATTACGTATGGCAGTTTTGAAATATTCATAATATTACCTGATATTATATTTGGACTTAAAAACCAATTTAACAGCTATATTCCCCGTTACAACAAGCTTATATGTGACGAAGAAACAAAAATACTTTTCCTAAAAGCGGCAGAGCATTACAATACGGAAACCAATACCGTATCGGTAGGATATTTAAACATTATTTTAGGCAATTTAATACCGTTACTCAAGCTTACCCCAAATCTTTCATCCGATAATTCTACAATCAGAAGCATTTTAGACTACTGCTATGAGCATTTTACAGAAGATAT
>JAZSKL010000144.1:0-6610 GCA_045534855.1 Acutalibacteraceae bacterium | reverse complement strand
CCTGCAACTGAGGTAGGGGAAGCTCGCAAAGCATAATTAAATATTCTATTATACAAAACGTAATTATATATTATGTAAAAAATCACCCGGGGGTGCAGGCATTTAGCTTATACCCTCGGGATTGTTTTATTTTTTTGATGTAACCTTAAATCTCAAACGATTTAATATCAAACTTCCATTCTTTACGTTTTCTGAATGGGGTTTTGAAGTTCTTGGTTAGCACACCTTTTTCCTCTAAATGGATGTAGCAGGCTATATCGCAGGCTCTGCCGCATATTGAGCACTGATATGCGTGTTGTGCGGGGGGATAGAAGTATATATTATCAAGTATTTTTTTGGCGGTTTCGGGTGTTACCTTTGCTTCGCCTGCGATTATATTCAGTCGGTCTTCAAAATCAGCAAACGCATCGGGCGGCATAAAGGGGTTTTTGGTGCCGTTAGCGCCGTTATAATATACGGTACACTGCCATTCATCAACCTTACCGTCTTGTGCAATTGCATTGCCGGGGCAGGCGTTTACGCATTCCTTACAGCTATCGCACAAATGAGCCTGTTTTACGGGTGTTGGTTCAAGCTCGGCATCGGTTAAAATAAAGCAATAGCGCACCATGGGACCAAATTCATCTGTCAAAAGGCTTCCGTGAAAGCTTTTTTCTCCAAGACCGCATTTTACTGCCGCATTTAAAAAATCCATTTGGATTTCGGCAGTTTTGTTGCGGTAAATTGCATCATAGGCAACCTCCGGGTTTACGCTGTCTGATTCAGCCATAATCTGCTGATGTCTGCGTTGGGGAAGTGCGATAAAGCCCTCGTTTTCAATCAGCATAGCCACTCGAAGCTGTGCCATAGGCATTATGGTTTCTTCCATATTTTCAACCGCCATAGTGGTGTACTGATAATAGGTTGTACCCTCTTCAATACCGCGGTATGTGCCCCTCAAAACTCTAAACGCAAGTCCGATTACGGTTTTGACGTTCGGCATAAGCTTGAATATGGCATCATCCTTACTGAAACGTGAAGCGGGGGCAAAGCCTACCAAATCTGCGCCGTTTGATATTGCGGTTTCAATAATTTGATTTCTCATTAAAATTCCCCCTTCAAATGTTTGTAACAGGCAACATCGCATTTTCTGCCGCAAAGGCAGGGAGCATATCCCCACTGGGTATTTGGTAAAAAGTCAAGCTCTTTATAAATTTCTCTTGCCGACTCGGCATCAAAACGCTTTTCACCGTTTAAAATTACTTCGCGCTCGGGGTTTTCTTTCAAAAAGTCTTCGGTAATGAAGGGATTGGATTTGTGCGCGCCCTTATAATAAACACTGCACTGCCAGCTATCAAGACCGTTTTCACTTATTGCGTTGCCGGGGCAGGCTTCAATACAAGCTCCGCATTTATCGCAGATATCCTCTGATAACGGCTCATCGAATTCAAGCGGCATATCGGTTATGATAAAGCAATAACGCATAAACGGTCCGTATTGCTTATTTATAATTTTGCCGTTAAGACCAACGTCTCCGAGACCGCAGGCGCGTGCAGCCTTGCCGAAATCTATTATAACATCGGGGGCGGGCTTGTTTTCTTCAACCGCCTCGGCGTGGATAAGCTCGTATGTATCAAAAACCTCGGGATTGGTAGTTTTATCGCCCTTTATGCGAAGATTAGGAATAGCCTTTTGCAAGCAGGCATCATAGCCCTCATCCTCAATCATACCGCCGATTTTAAGCAGAAATATCTCGGCAAATTCTTCATCAAGATACTTGACTCCCATAGTTGTATAGGTATAGTATTGTGCGTTATTTTCCATTGTCATATAAAGACCTTTTGGAACGGCAAAACCAAAGCCAATAATCGATTTTGCGTTTGGAAGTATCATTTTAGGGTCGCGCTGGGGGTTATCCTCGGTATAGACCGCGCCTATTTTGCAAACTGCGGCGCCAAGCTCTTTTGCTTTTTGCTTTATATCCTGTGCGTTCATAAACACTTTTCCTTTCAAAGTTTAGTGGTTAGCGGTCAAGCTTCCATGCTTTTTTGGTGCGAAGCGGTTCTTTAAAGCGATTTTCCATACATCCGCCTTTTTTCTCAAGCATTGAAACGCAGGCTCTTATACAACCGCCGCATTTTGCCATATTGTAGCCTACCCAGCTCGGGAAATACTTCTGCAGAGCCGAATATACCTTCATAATTTCCTTTTCATCCGCTATATCGGTAACACCCTCCATAAGGTCAAGCGCACCGCCCTCGTTTTTATCCCAAACCTCTTTTGGTACAAAGGGGTTATAATATCTTCCGGCGTGGGTATAAAATGCGTAACAGCGCCACATATCAATGTCGCCCCATTCAATTTTCTTGCCATCGAGCTCAATGCTTACGGTTTTGCCCGAATTTATTGCAGGGATACATCCTCCGGGGCATTCTCTTACGCAAGCACCGCATTTGCGGCAAAGAGGTTCGCCGTCATATACGTTATCGTATTCGTCAAACTCGGCATCGGTAAATATAAAAGCAACTCTCTGAAGAGGACCGAACTCGGGGGTGAGCAGCATTTTACTCCAACCTATTTCGCCGAGTCCGCAGGCAACTGCCGCAATCCTGAATTGGAATTGCAGGTCGGGAGCTACATTTATATCGCGTGTAGGACGCGTGAACTGAACATTTCGGTGATGAGCGGTTGAGGTTTTGGCGTATTCGTTAACCTCAATCTGCTCCTCGGGAGAAAGGGTGTTTCCGGGTGAGCCGTCCATATCGGAAACGCTGCCGCGAGCGCCTGTATTTCGGTATACGAAGGCTTCGTAGCCCTCATCCTCAATAACCTTTCCTACGTGATAAAGTACAGCAGGGGCGAAAATTTCGTTTATACCGCCGTAAGCCATAGAGGGATACTGATAAAACTGTGTGCCTTCCTCAATTCCGCGCTGAACTCCTCTCGGAATACGGAAAACAAATCCTATACAGCTTTTGGCTTCGGGAAATAGAAATTGCGGGTTCATATCATCGGGAGCTCCCGAAAAGCGCGACATAGGCGAAATGCCGCACATATCGGCACCTGCGTTTTTTGCCGCTTCCTTAATCAATTTACTGCTTAACATAGCTTATTCTCCTATCCTTTTTAATGTAAGCGGTTGCCCGTTTTCAAGTATATATGGGTAAATACTGTGCTGTGGCTCTAAAAGCCTTAAAATATCGCCGCTGTATTTGCGGTTTATATAGCTTTTAAGAACCTCGGTTGGGTTTTTATGTATTCGGGTTGCAAGCTTTGCGGCGGTGAATATCCCGTCATATTTGTCTATATCCTCAGGACGGATAAAGTTTGTGCGTTCGGCAAGTTTTTTGAGATTATTCTCGTTTTTTAAAAACTCGTGGCAAATTCCGCCGAAGTTATAGCAGTTATCCATCGCCGATATTTCGGCTTCGTGGGCAACAAGATTATCGTGAAAATTATGCGCTGAACAATGATTTAAACAACCGCTGTTTACAAGTCCGAAAAGCTGTTTATCAGAAGATTTTGCCCAGTCAAGAAGCGTTTTAAGCTCATCTATATTGCGGTTGAGCTCACGCTTGACATAAAAGCTGTCAAAATAATCGGCAAGGTACTCCATACCCTCAATTGTGCCGATTTCCATATTTACCGAGGCGCGTGTTTCAATGCCCTCAAAATTGTTTTTTATAAACTTTGCAATAAGAGGGGAGGCGGTTGTAACCGAGCTTAAACCGTATTTTTCTTTAATGTAGTCAACTGTGTTGCCGATTTTATTAAAAAAAGCTCTTGATTGGCTGTCTTTTCCGTAGCAATTAGCATTGAAAAGCAGATTGAGCTTAATACCGCTTTTGGAAATAGTTTGCAAAGCGTTTTCCTGTATTTTGATAAGCTCCCACGGCAGATAATCATCACTGTGCGCCTGCGCGCTTCTTCCGCTTGCAAAATCGCCCCACGAAAAATAAACTTCGTAAATTTCATTGGCGTTTTGGGTTATATATTCTATAAAACGGTCATCGTTTTTCGGCAGTCCAACACAAAACTTCATAAAACCGGCTCCTTTAATATCTTTTACTTGATTTTATTACAAAAAACAAATATAATAAAGCCGTAAATCAAACTTATTATTCCAAAAAACAAACATATTAAGGGCGAATGGTATGCGGGTGAATGAATTAAATCCTTTTATAAGGTTTGCAGAAAATATTTCCTTTAAAAGCCGTAAGGCGCAGGTAAATGTGTTTGACTGCCGTATTTTCAGCATTGTATCGGGTGAGTTGGAGATATGGATAGACCAAAACAGCTACCTTTTAAAAGCGGGGGATTTATTTTACTGCTCTGCGGGAAGCTGTTATCAGGTGTGTGCGGCTGAAAATTGTTCTATTGATGTTCTTAATTTTGATATGACCCAAAGTTACAGCGATATTAAAAAAAATATACCGCCCCATAAGATACGAGGCGGTAAGAAGCTCTATAAAAATGAAATTTTTATTGATGATTGTGATGAGCTTAACGGGTATATTTACATTGAAAACGGATATGAACTGCAGCTTAAAATCAAAAAAATAATAAAGGTTTACGCTCAACAGCAACCATTTTTTGCCGAAAAATGCAGTTCGGTGCTGAAAGAAACGCTGATAGATATGTATTTAAGCCGTTATTCTCTCAAAACTCCCGCCTTAAAAACGCTTGAATCGGTAACGAATTTTATATCTCTTAATATAAACAAAAAAATTACAAACGGAGAGCTTGCAGGAATTGCGGGGTATCATCCGTATCATCTGAACCGCATTTTTTTGAAATATACGGGGACTACGGTGCATCAATATATAATGGCTGAACGGATATCTGCCGCTAAAAATTTGCTTTCCTCAACCGATATGACAATGCTTGAAATTGCCGAAAATACCGGATTTAACAGCAGTACGCATTTTTGCGGATGCTTTAAAGAGGCGGTAGGATGCAGTCCGTCACAGTACCGAAAAGAAAAACGCCCGATAATTATATAACTATATAACGAAAATAAAAACCGCAGAAAAGCGAAAGCTTAATCTGCGGTTTTTGCTTTAATAATTTGAAAAATCGGTAATATCGTTTGAAATATATTGTATATACTCCTCTAAATGCTTAACCGAAATATATTTTGAAAGCAGTTTAACAAATTCGGTCTTATCCTTACAGCCTACTTTTCTGAAATAATTGTTTTTATGCGTATTAAGCGACTGCGGTGTTAAGAAAAGCTTATTGATAATGGTGCTGTTTGAATAGCCTTTTAAGAACATATAAATAATTAAAAGATCCATGGTTTTTGAGTTGAGTAAAAGGTTTTCTAAAATAAATATATCCTTAAAAGCAGGGTCGGTCTTATGCGCGTAAAATTTCACGCTATCAAAATTTATGTTTGAATTTCTTCGGCTTTGCATAAAAAATGAATCAGCGTTTTGAAAGGTTTTCTTTTGGGTGGATTCTCTTGGAATAAGAATGTTTTTAAGGTCGATAGAGACACAATTAAACTCGTTTTTATAGTTGGTAAGGCTTCGGTAAATTTGTAAAACTGCGGATTTCACAGAGTCAAAGGTATAGGTGATACTCGAAACGCTTATATGGAAAAGCCTTGCCATAATGGTATCCGAAACACCGAGGAAAAAGCGGTCTGTAAGATATGAGGGCTCATTATTTTTAAAATAATTCAAAAAGCCTATAGCAACAAAATCGTGTGGGAAGTAAACACCGTCATATTCATATCGGTGCTCCCAAAAATCTGCCATACATTCATCGAAACCGCTTTTTATGTTGTATATATCTCTGCTTTCAAAATTGGGGTTTACCTTGTAAAATGCATTTACTTTTGAAATATCCGACTTTGAGTTGGCGTAAAAGCCGAAAAACGCTACTCTTTCTTTGTTATTGGATTTAAAATAGCGATAAACGGTGGATGCGGTTATTTCATCGTTATCCGCAACAGAACTGTAAATATACTTGTAATGCAAATTGTTCTTACCGTGCATCGAAATTACAGGAATATTGTTTTCATTACATATTTTAACGCAATGTTTATTGTCGTCATCTATTTCACCTATCATTAAAACAACCGCTCTTGAATCAGTGAAGATTTCGGGAACGTCCTCAATATTTTCAAAGACTATTGTAGGTATTCTTTTTTGGTTTAAGGATTTTATACAGGCTATTTCCTGCTTGGTTCTGGTTTCAATAAAATAGGATGAACTTTTTTCCATTAAAATATATAATGCCATCTAATCACCGCATTTCCTAACAAAATTGTACATTTTACAATTATATTACATTATTATTTTACCACTTTGTACAAAAAATTCAATCAAAAATTTTTAACACAATTGTATTAAATCCAAATACTCCTAAACGGTATGTTACAAAGCACCATAACTTACAACGCAAAAAACAAATTTAATAATCCTGATTTGCCAAATGACAAGAGTTAATGTTTGGAAGCGGCGGTAAATTATGCATAAAAAATTGCACAAAACGCGCATTTTAAGCCAAAACAACATAATTTATTACATTTGTATTTTTAAAAATTGAATTGTTGATTTTTTATGATTATGTTAGAATACAATTGTGATAATGCACATAATGAGTGTGTTATTCGTGTCTATTA
>JAZSKL010000133.1:0-11364 GCA_045534855.1 Acutalibacteraceae bacterium | reverse complement strand
CAAGATTTATGTTCATTCCTGCAAAATCAACCTTCGGAAGTCCTGATGGGATATTATAAAGGTCTCCTATAGTGCTTACATTCTTATCAAACACAGGAATAAATCCTACCATTAAAGCACCTACTATAACCGCGATAAGTGATGGCGGTATACGCTTTTCAACCTTTGGATAAAGAATCAGTATAGCAAGACTAACAAGACCTATAACCAAGCTCTGCCAGCTGAATGTATCTGCGGCATCTATATTTGCCTCAATCTTCTCTAATGTTTCAACAACCTTTACGCCTTTAGCATATTCAAGACCGATAAAATCCTTTATCTGCCCTACCAATATAGTTACTGCTATGCCGAAGGTAAAGCCTGTTGTAACGGTGTAAGGTATGTATTTTATAAGGGAACCCAGCTTTAAAACACCCATTATTATAAGCATAATACCCGCAAGAAGAGTTGCGATGAACAATCCGTCCATACCCTCAGTTGCAACAATTCCCGCAACAACCGTAGCAAATGCCGCAGTAGGACCTGCTATCTGAACACGGCTACCGCCGAGCAATGCAACAAAAAAGCCTGCAGCGATTGCGGTATAAATTCCGCATTCGGGATTAACATTTGAAGCCAATGCTAAAGCGATTGATAACGGCAATGCAATAATTGCAACAATTAAACCTGCGATAAAATCCTTTAAAATCCACTCTTTTTTATAAGTACCTAATAATGTAAAGAGTTTTGGTGTTAAATAAAACTTATTCAAAACTTTTTCGCTTCCTTTATTGATTTCGGTTTTGGATTATATCACAGTAATACACTTTTTTCAATAATTCGACACCAATTTCATCGAAAAGCACTTATTAAAAGCAACATAAATAAAAAATTTATCTATTTTTATTATATATTTTTTCTTTTAATTGATTTTAAATTTTTATTATGTTAAAATTATTTTATAATCTACTGTTTTACGGAGACTACTTATGAATATAGAAATAAAGAACATAAGCAAAAGCTTTGGGAAAAAGAACGTTTTAAATAATCTATCTTTCGGTGCCGATTACGGGCAGTGCATCGGCATCCTTGGAAAAAACGGAAGCGGCAAATCCACCCTTTTTGCTATTATCACAGGTCTCATCAAAGGGGACGGTGAATTTATTTATAACGGCAACAATCTTATGAAACAGAATACTCTTCGCAGTAAAAAGGTCGGCTTTGTACCGCAGAGCCCTCCGCTTATTCCCGAACTTACTGCGAAAGACAACCTGCTTTTATGGTATTCCAAAAAGGAGCTTGATATTCAGCTTCAAAACGGTCCGCTTAAAATGCTTGGAATTGATGAATTCATAAAAATGCCGGTTAAAAAGATGTCCGGCGGTATGAAAAAGCGCCTTGCAATAGGATGCTGTATAGCCCAGAATCCCGAAATTCTGCTTCTTGATGAGCCAACAAGCGCGCTTGACCTTGTATGTAAAGAAAAAATCTACAGTTATCTTGATGAATACAGAAAAAACGGCGGTATAGTAATCATTGCAACACATGATATTTACGAATTACAGCTATGCGATACCGTTTACATACTTAAAAACGGAAAGCTTGAAACAGCCGCCGAAAACACCGATATGAAAGGATACATTGAGTGCCTGGAAAAATGATTAAGTTTTATAATTATTTAAAAGCACAGCTTTGGCGTGCGGTAAAGCTTTATCCTGCCATACTCTGCTTTACGCTTGTTTTGTGCTTTGGACTTTTTATGATACTTTACGGCCTTTTCTATCAAAATGACAATCAGGAAAGCCGTCAAAAAATACAAATAGGAATTGTTGGAAACACATCCGACACATATCTTGGCGTAGGTATTGAGGCTATTAAAAATTTTGATACCTCAAAGTATTATATTGAATTTCTTACATTAGACGCTAAAACCGCTGAAAATAAGCTTAAAAATAATGAAATTATGGGTTATTTGATTATTCCCGATGGATTTGTAAACTCCATTGTAAACGGTGAAAATAAGCAGATAATCTATATGCAGAACAATAGCCCCGAGGCACTTGGTCCGGTTATTATGAGCGAAATTGCAACTACGATTTCCGATATTGTTACCGAATCGCAAAGCGGAATTTACGGATTTATGTATCTTGCAGATGAAGCCGCTCTTACTGCAAAAAAGATAAATAAGCTCACTAATACATTAAATCTGCAATACATAGATACTATACTTAACCGCGAAACGGTATGCACCTTTAAATATGTAGGAATAAGCTCAGGTCTTTCCTTTAAGGACTATTATTTATGCGCATTTATCGTTTTAATTATATTGCTTTCGGGTACTGTTTGCCCGCATTTGCTTATCAAAAAAAGTCTTTCACTTCCTATGCTTTTACGCTCAAAGGGTCAGGGTTTTTTGAGCCAGATTACTGCGGAGTATCTCCCCTATTTTATGATTTTATTAACCAATATTTTTGCAATAATATTATTGTCGGGCACAATTTTCAAAGATACAGCTTCATCTATCGGTTTACTGCAAAATCTAACAGTTTTTTCGGATTATTTGTTTTTTGGAATAAAAATGATACCTGTAATTGCTATGATAAGCATTATGCAGTTTTTCCTTTATATGCTTTGCAGCAATATAATAAGCGGTGTTTTACTGCAAACATTATCAGCCCTTATTCTTTCCTTTTCATCAGGCCTTTTTTACCCTCTTTACAGTATGCCGAAAATTTTCACTGCGGTTTCAAAATTTTTACCCTCAGGAATTGCTTTTAATTATGTTAAAGAGCTGTTAAATAACAGTCTCTCTCTTAAAACTGCCTTTTTTGCAATATTTATGTTTTTGCTGTTTTTTACCCTTAATATCGCAGTGAGACATTTAAAGTTAAGGAGGGCTCAATTTGATTGACAGTAAATACACCAAATGGTTACGATGGTTTATTATCCTTAACAAGCGTCTGCTTAAAAAGAAAGGCTTTCTTATAATACTTGCTCTTATACCGGTTATTTCGGTGCTTATTGCATCTGCAGGAGATAATTCGGGAGGTTTTATCCGCGTTGCTGTTTCCTCCAAAAGCACAGACCTTTTTTCTGAAGATTTACTTTCCGAAATTGATAAAGACACAAAAATCATTAAGGTTACGCGATACTCCACCCCCAAAAAAGCCATAGAAATGGTTAAAACGGGTAAGGCAGATACCGCTTGGGTGCTTGAAGAAAACATTGAAGAAAAAATAAATTCCGCAGCAGAAGGAAAACGAGAAACGCTTGTAAATATCTACGCCGCAGAGGATAATTCCTTTATCCGTTCCTCGCGTGAAAAGCTTTTCGGCGCACTTTTTCCGCGTATCTCATACAAGCTTTACGAAAACTTTATAACCGAAGAATTAAACCATAAAAATCAATTTACCAACGAAGAAATAAAGGATGCTTATACAAAGTTTATTTCGAGTGAGGGTCTTGTTGATTTTCAGATTACAAATACCAAAAACGGCATAAATGATATAAATATCCTTACCGCACCGTTAAGAGGTCTTTTGGCAATTGTAATGCTGTTTTGTGCGCTTGCATCAACTATGTATTTTATAAGCGATGATAAATCTCAAATTTTTTCATCCCTTACACCGCAAAAAAGATTTTTTGTTTTTTTAGGCACAAATATTGCCGCCTTGCTGATTTCGGGATTTTTTGTGTCTTTAGCACTTATATTTTCAGGTGTATACACAAATCCGCTAACCGAAACGGTCTCAATGCTGTTGTATATACTATCAGCATCCGCATTTTGTACGCTTTTAGGAACAATTTTGCGTTCAAATAATCTTTTGGGCGCCGCATCACCCTTGATACTTGTAATCTGCCTTGCACTCTGCCCTGTTTTTCTTGATGTTACTTTATTTACACCTGTAAAATACCTGCTTCCGCCATTTTACTATCTTTTCTCAATAACCGATAGTTCATTTATCCTAAAAACTATTATTTTCATTTTGTGCTTGTATCCTGTTTCATTTATTTCTTACATTTTTACCCGAAAATACAGCAAAAATTAAGTTTTTGAGTTCACTTTTCAACTTATTTTTGCCCTTTATTTTAAAAAATTTATACGTTTTAACATATTTTTAAAATTTGTTGACAAGTAAGTCCTAAAAATGTATAATAATCTTAATATATAAATTCTGCAAAGGAGTATGCGAAATGGCTTATTATTTCAAAGAAACTTCCCACACTTTTAACGAGTATCTGCTGGTTCCGGGTTATTCTTCTTCAGAATGTATACCCCAGAATGTCAGCCTTAAAACTCCGCTTGTAAAGTTTAAAAAAGGTGAAGAACCCGCTATATCTATGAACATTCCTATGACCTCTGCTATAATGCAGTCGGTATCGGGGGACAGACTTGCCGTAGCTTTGGCTCGCGAGGGCGGTGTTTCTTTCATATACGGTTCCCAGAGTGTTGAGGACGAGGCTGCAATGGTTGCCCGCGCAAAGGCTTATAAAGCAGGCTTTGTTGTAAGCGGTTCTAATATCACACCTGACGGCACATTGGCAGACATTATTGCCCTTAAAGAAAAGAACGGTTATTCAACCGTTGCCGTTACCGAGGACGGAAGCGAAAACGGCAAGCTTTTAGGTATTGTTACCAGTCGTGACTACCGTGTAAGCCGTATGGACCCTGCTACTAAAGTAAGCGAGTTTATGACTCCACTTGATAAGCTTATTGTTGCCGATGAAAGCACTACTCTTAAAATGGCAAACGATATTATCTGGGATAACAAGCTTAATTCCTTGCCGATAGTTGATGCTAACGGCAATCTTAAATACTTTGTTTTCCGTAAGGACTATGATGCTCATAAGTCTAACCCCAATGAATTGCTTGATGCACAGAAGCGTTATGTTGTAGGTGCAGGTATCAACACCCGTGACTATGCCCAGCGTGTTCCCGCATTGGTTGAAGCAGGTGCTGATGTACTTTGTATTGACTCCTCCGAGGGCTTCTCCGAATGGCAGAAGCTTACTATCGATTGGATAAGAGCAAACTATGGCGACAGCGTAAAGGTAGGTGCCGGTAATGTTGTTGACCGTGACGGCTTCCTCTTCTTGGCTGAAGCAGGCGCTGACTTTATAAAGGTTGGTATCGGCGGCGGTTCAATCTGTATCACTCGTGAAACCAAGGGTATCGGTCGCGGACAGGCTACCGCTTTAATTGAGGTTTGCGAAGCTCGTGATGAATATTTTGAGAAAACCGGTATTTATATTCCTGTATGCTCTGACGGCGGTATAGTACATGACCACCATATCACTTTAGCTCTTGCAATGGGTGCTGACTTTATGATGCTCGGTCGTTATTTTGCTCGTTTTGATGAAAGCCCGACCAATAAGATAAGCATTAACGGAACCTATTATAAAGAGTATTGGGGCGAAGGCTCTAACAGAGCAAATAACTGGCAGCGTTATGACCTTGGCGGTGACAAGAAATTGTCATTCGAGGAGGGCGTTGACTCCTACGTTCCCTATGCCGGTGCTCTTAAAGACAATGTTGCTTTATCACTCAGCAAGGTTAAATCCACTATGTGCAACTGCGGTGCTCTCAGCATTAACGAGTTTAAGCAGAAAGCTAAACTTACCCTCGTTTCTGCAACAAGTATTATCGAGGGCGGCGCTCACGATGTAATCCAGAAAGAAACATCACTCGGCACAATTAAGTAATTATATTTAAATTTTTATATTAAAAGAGGTTTTGCGATACAAAAAGTATTGCAAAACCTCTTTATTTTATGCTATACTTCCAAACTCCAAAACAGATAAATTAAAAAAATGTGCAGAAATGTTGTTGAAAAATTCCTTATATAACTTATAATTATTATATGAGGAGTGATATTATGAATTTTAAAAATTACTTAACCGATAATGTTTTAAAGTTTTGGCTTGATAATTCTATTGACTATGAAAAAGGCGGTATTTTCACCTGTCTTGACCGTGAGGGTAAAATATACGGAGAGGAAAAAAGCGTTTGGTTTCAGGGTCGTGCGCTTTATATTTTCTCATACGCGTATAATAACGTTGAAAAAAATCCCGAATATTTAAAGGCGGCTAAAGCTATTTATGATTTTCTTCCCACCTGCACCGATAAGGATGACAGAATGTTCTTCACCGTAACACGTGACGGCAAGGAAATTCAAAAACGCCGTTACTATTTTTCGGAAACCTTTGCCGCAATAGGCTGTTGCGAATACTTCCTTGCTACAGGTGATGAAGAGGCAAAGCAAAAGGCGGAATACTATTTTGATACTGCATATAAAATATACAAAGACCCTTCCCTTTCAGCGCCCAAATTCAACCCCGAGAATGTGCGCTTACATTCCCTTTCTCCCTCTATGATAATGCTTTCAACCGCGCAGGTACTCCGTAAAATAGACAATGCAAAATATGACCCCATTGCCGCAGAAAGCGTTAACCGGATACTTATGCATCTTACCGATAAGGGACTTTTAGAAAATGTAAGCCCCGAGGGTGAATTTGTTAATACCCCAACAGGAAGAATTGTAAATCCCGGTCACAGCCTTGAAGCAGCTTGGTTTTTAATGAGTGAGGGTATGTATACAGGTGATAAAAAGCTTTTGGAAATTGGCAAGGACATAATTGATATTTCTATGAAATTAGGTCTTCGTGACGGCGGTATACTTTCATTCTGCGACTGTCTCGGTTACCCTGCCGTTGCACTTGAATGGGATATGAAGCTCTGGTGGCCGCAATGCGAAGCAATTATTGCTAACCGCTTGTGTTATGAGCTTTTCGGTGAAGAAAAATACCTAAAACAGTATAATGATTTGCTCGAATATACCGATAAGTATTTTGCCGATAAGGAATGCGGCGAATGGTATGGCTATCTGCATTATGATTCAACCGTTGCAAACACTTTAAAAGGTAATATCTTCAAAGGACCATTCCACCTACCGAGAATGCTTATGATAGTAGATAAAATTGAAAAAGGTACATACAAAGGTTTATAATAATTAAAATCAGCATAAAAAATGCGATAGAAGCCAAAAACTTCTATCGCATTTTGTTTTTACGGTTTTTTAATACATACCGCCTGCTTGAGCTGCTGCTGCGGCTGCTGCCTGAGCTGCTGCGGCATCTTCCTTAATATCAGAAACAAGGCTTTCGGTAGTGAGAACCATTGCGGCTACCGATGCGGCATTTTCAAGTGCAGAACGTGTAACCTTTGTGGGGTCTACGATACCTGCTTGAAGCATATCGGTATAATCCTCGTTGTAAGCATCGAAGCCGTAATTAACCTTACCGCTTGTAAGAATTTTATCAACGATTACAGAGCCCTCGATACCTGCGTTAAATGCTATCTGGCGAACAGGAGCTTCCAAAGCCTTACGAACTATTGCAATACCTGTTTTCTCATCGCCTGAAGTAGTATCAAGCAATGCTTCAACAGCGGCTACTGCATTAAGAAGTGCTACACCGCCGCCTGCAACAATACCCTCTTCAACTGCGGCACGCGTTGCAGAAAGAGCATCCTCTACACGAAGCTTCTTTTCCTTCATCTCTATCTCGGTTGCGGCACCAACCTTAATAACTGCTACACCGCCTGCAAGCTTTGCAAGACGCTCCTGAAGCTTTTCGCGGTCAAAATCAGATGTTGTTTCAGCAATCTGATTGCGAATCTGATTAACGCGGTCTTTAATATCGTTCTTATCGCCTGCACCGTCAACAATAATGGTGTTTTCCTTTGTAACCTTTACCTGACGGGCACGACCAAGCTGTTCAACGGTTGTATCCTTAAGCTGGAGACCGAGTTCATCAGAAATAACCTCACCGCCTGTAAGAACAGCAATATCACGAAGCATTTCCTTACGGCGGTCACCAAAACCGGGAGCCTTAACTGCAACGCAGGTAAATGTTCCGCGAAGCTTATTTACAATAAGGGTTGAAAGAGCTTCGCCCTCAATATCCTCTGCAACTATAAGGAGCTTCTTACCTGCCTGAACGATCTGCTCAAGTAAAGGAAGTATTTCCTGAATAACAGAGATTTTCTTATCGGTAATAAGGATAAACGGATCATCCAGAACAGCTTCCATTTTATCTGTATCGGTAGCCATATAAGGAGTGATATATCCGCGGTCAAACTGCATACCCTCAACAACCTCGGAATAGGTTGTTGCAGTCTTGGATTCCTCAACGGTAATAACACCGTCTGCCGAAACCTTTTCCATTGCTTCTGCAATCAAATTACCAATGTTTTCATCACCCGATGAAATGGTTGCAACTCGGGCAATATCCTCACTGCCTGTAACCTTCTTGGAATTTTTAATTATTGTTTCAATGGCGGTATCAACAGCCAATTTTATACCTTTTTTAACAACCATTGGGTTTGCGCCTGCAGCAACATTTTTCATACCCTCTGCAATAAGAGCCTGTGCTAAAACTGTAGCGGTAGTTGTACCGTCACCTGCGGCATCGTTAGTTTTAACAGAAACCTCTTTTACAAGCTGTGCGCCCATATTTTCAAACGGGTCATCAAGCTCTACCTCTTTAGCAATTGTAACACCGTCATTTGTGATAAGAGGAGAACCGTATTTCTTATCAAGAACTACATTTCTGCCTTTAGGACCTAAAGTGACCTTTACTGTGTTTGCAAGCTTATCAACACCGTTTTGTAATGCTTTACGGGCTTCTTCGCCAAAAATTATCTGTTTTGCCATAACTTAAATACCTCCAAGAGTTTACTCAACAACAGCCAGAATATCAGACTGACGCAAAATTGTATATTCATTATCGTCAATTTTAACCTCGGTACCCGAGTATTTAGCAACGATAACCTTATCGCCAACATTAACCGACATTTTTACTTCCTTACCGTCTACAAGACCGCCGGGACCTACAGCAACAACCTCTGCAATCTGGGGCTTTTCCTTTGAAGCGGATGTAAGAACAATGCCGCTTTTGGTAGTTTCTTCTGCTTCAGTAGCCTTTATAACTACATTATCAGCCAATGGTTTAATAGTCATAATCTTATTCCTCCAATAAAAAATTAAATATTTGCTTTATTTAAAAATTTTGGACAAAGCAGTTACATTTATACATTGTAACCATTTTTTGTCAAAAGTCAAGTAAAGTCAAAAAGAAAACAATATTTTTTAAACATTTATTAACAATTGCGCTTTTTTAAAGCTTTCAGGCAGCTTTAAGCTACTCGGAATAACAAAACGCATTGCCGCAGTTTTTATAGAAAAAGTTTTTGAGGTACATTCCTCAATCTCACCGTCAAGATTAACCGCAATCGGCTTTTGTGACTTAAAGCTCATAGTAAAACCGCGCTTTTTTTGGCAAAAAGGAAACTGTGCAAACTCACCCTTTTTGTATTTGCCCAAAAATCTCAAAACCTTAAAATGAGATATTGCATCAACCTTTGTAAAATCTAATTCACCGTCATTAGGAACAGCATCAGGCGCACCCTTATAACCACCGCCGTAAAAAGGAGCATTTGCAAGCACCGCAAAAAGACAGCGTACCTTTTTGAAATCCCCACCATCAAGCGAAAGCTCGATTTCAACACCCAATCGGCGGGTAAAGAAATTACGAACTATTGCAAGCTCATAGGAAAGCGCACCTCCAACAAGCGGCCAACGCTTAAAAAGGTGCATATCACGGGCAACCATAGCATCCATACCAACCGAACAGCCGTTTATACAAACCCTATCATCAGCGGTAATAAGGTCTATAGGAGTAGCCTCTCCCTCAATCTGCGATTTAATATCGCGAAACGGCTCCCTTGCCTCAAAATACTTTAAAAAATCATTTGCAGAGCCACAAGGTATAACGCCCATTTCAGCATTATCGAAGCCATAAATACCGTTTGCAACCTCATAAGCCGTACCTTCACCGCCACAGGCAAACACACGCAATTGTTCTCCTGTTTTGGCATATTCACGAACGGTTTGCTCGGCATCGCCTTTAAACCGCGTCTCGATTATCTCATAATCGGCGCCGTTATTTCTAAAATATTCATTTATATCGGATATTATACTTTTTTGATTTTTACCCTTACCTGCATTCGGATTTATAAAGAATAAATATTTCATTTTTTAAATTCCTTACGTTCACTGTTAAAATCAGATTTAAAATACATAAACAGCTGGCATTTTATCATTCCGTTATAGAGCTTACGGCGTTTATCGGATGTTGCGCCGAAGTACTGTTCAAACTCATCGTGAGGGCTTATTATAAAGTATTTTCTGCCGTTTCCTCTTACAAAGCGTTCACCCATAGTTTTGTAAAGCTTCTCGGCAGAGCGGATATCCAAAAGACGCTCACCGTAGGGAGGATTTGTAATAATAAGGCAACGCTCATCAGGCGGAGTAAAATCAGCCACATCGCCGATTGATGCCTTGACATACTTTTCAACGCCTGCTTTTTTAGCGTTAGCAAGGGTAAGCTGTACCGCCTTTTCATCAATATCAAAACCTGTAGCACGAAAATCAATATTATGAAGAATAAGGTCCTGTGCTCGCATACGCTCCTGTTGCCAAGCCTTTTGAGGAATACATGAAAAACGCTCTGCCGCAAAGCTACGGCGAAGACCGGGGGCGGTTTTTGTTGCCATCAATGCCGCCTCGATAAGCAAAGTACCGCTTCCGCACATAGGGTCAAAAAGAATTGTATCGGGATAAATACGCGCAAGGTCACACATAGCGGCACCAAGCGTTTCTTTAAGCGGAGCATCATTTGAATTACGGCGATAACCGCGCTTATGAAGCCCCTCACCAGAGGTATCAATCATCATAGATACTCTATCCTTATGGATTGAAAAACGTACACGGTATTCAGGGCCTGTTTCCTCAAACCAACTAACATTATACTTTTGTTTTAGTCTCTCAACTATCGCCTTTTTAATTATTGATTGACAGTCAGGTATGCTGAACAATGCTGAATTTATACTATGACCGTTTACAGGGAAAGCATCGTCACGACCTATAAAATCTTCCCAAGGAAGAGCCTTTACACCGTCAAAAAGCTCGGTAAAAGAAGTGGCATTGAATTCACCGAGCAAAATAAGTATTCTCTCGGAAAATCTTGAATTGATGTTAGCGCGTGCAAGCATATTAAAGTCACCCGAAAGAAGCACTTTTCCGTCCTGCACAGTAACATCCTCAAAGCCCATTCTTCTGAATTCATCTGCCGCAATGCCCTCTACACCGAAAAGACAAGGGGCAACCATTTTGATTTTTTCCATTTATTTCACCATTTTTGCGTTTTTGTTATAATATATCCTGTATTCAAAAACAAAGGACAGAATGCGTCATGCAACTGCACGGTGGGTTCCGTCCGCTTTTTTGCCTTATTACTTAACCGAAGCTCCGCGCTTTGAACGGC
>JAZSKL010000251.1:0-2555 GCA_045534855.1 Acutalibacteraceae bacterium | reverse complement strand
TGCCTACGGCATAACTTCACATCGGCACTAGCCGATACTTCACTAAAAAACTGTGAGACTTCAAATTTATACGAAAAACAGCATTTCCCTTTTTATATAATTGACTTTGTTTTAGTTTTAAGTATAATATTTAATATAGAGTTTATCCTATTTTTGGAGCATCGTTTCACGGAGGTTAATATGCGTAAAACCAAAATTGTATGTACTATCGGTCCTGCAAGCGGTACTGAGGAAAAAATAATCGGTCTATGCAAGGCAGGTATGAATGTTGCGAGACTTAATTTTTCGCATAATACACATGAAGACCATAAAGAAAGAATAGAGCTTATAAAAAAGGTTCGTTCCGACCTTAATATGCCTATTGCAATTATGCTTGATACAAAGGGTCCCGAATACCGTATAAAGACATTTAAGGACAATAAGATTTTACTGAATGACGGCGATAAATTCACATTTACAACAGAGGATGTTATCGGCGACCAAAATAAAGTATCTGTAAGCTATCCTAATCTTACAAACGAGCTTTCTGCAGGCGATACTATTTTGCTTAATAATGGGCTTTTAACCTTTGAGGTTGTTAGCATTTCGGGAAGTAATATTGAATGTACCGTTATAAACGGCGGTGAGCTTTCGGACAGAAAGAGTATGAGCTTTCCGGGTAAGGTTATGAAGCAGAAATACCTTTCGGAACAGGATAAAAGTGATATTGCGTTTGGTGTTGAAAACGGCGTGGATTATATTGCTTGCTCCTTTGTTTCCAATAAACAGGATTTACTTGATGTTCATGAGTATTTAAAAGAGCTTGATGCGGATGATATTGAGCTTATTGCAAAGATTGAAAACCAATCGGGATTTGATAATATAGATGAAATCTGTGAGGTTTGTGACGGTATAATGGTAGCGCGCGGTGATATGGGTGTTGAAATACCGTTTGAAACCTTGCCTGCAATTCAGAAAAAGCTTATAACAAAATGCCGTTTGCTCGGTAAACGTGTTATAACAGCAACCGAAATGCTGGAGTCTATGATTACAAATCCGCGTCCTACAAGGGCAGAAATTTCCGATGTTGCCAATGCTGTTTATGACGGTACAAGCGCAATTATGCTTTCGGGAGAAACCGCTGCCGGTAAATATCCTATTGAATCGGTTAAAACAATGGCAAAAATTGCAGAAACAACCGAAAATAATATTCATTATAAGAAGCGTTTTCATAATGCGGAGTTTCATATCAGAAGCTCGGCTGATGCCATTTCCCATTCAACCTGCGGTATGGCGATTGACCTTGACGCAAAAGTTATCGTTGCTTGCTCGCTTTCGGGTATGACGGCAAGAATGGTATCGCGATTCCGTCCGCCTGTGCCGATACTCGGTCTTACTACCGATGAGCGTACTTGGAGACGTCTTGCGCTTTCTTGGGGCGTTATTCCTGCTATGTGCGAAAAATTCACTTCTACCGATGTGCTTTTCTATACCGCTAAAAAAATAGCAGAGCAGGAGTTTTCTCTTCAAAAGGGCGATAAAATAGTTATTACCGGCGGAGATACAAGCGGAACATCGGGTAATACCAATCTTATTAAAATTGAAAAAATTTAAATATAACTAAACTTAAAACGAGCCTGCTTAAAACGCAAGCTCGTTTATGATTTGTAATTACATTTTTCCAATATAATGATTATAATCACGTTTAGGTGAAACGGCAAATTTGGCTTTATATGCTCTAAAAAAGGTGCAATAATCTCTAAAACCGCATTTTTGGTATATGCTTGTAGGGGAATTGCCCTTTTGAAGTAAATCCTTTGCAAGTAAAAGGCGTTTTGCGGTTATATATTCCCAAACGGTAGTTCCGATTACCTTTTTGAATTTTTTGTTTATTTGGGATTTGCTGATATAAAAACGGTTGCATATTTTTTCAAGGGTCAATAAATCCGATAGGTGACGGTTAATATAGCTTAATATTTCCATTATATCATCACGAGCTGCAGTATTATCAGAAAGCTCGTTTGAGCTCTCGCAAAGCTCCGATAAAAGCACATTCAAATAAAGGGACTGTATATTTAAATCTTCAGTTTCGCATATTTTATTAAGGTAATATAACCAATTTTTTTCCTTGAATACCGATGCGGCATAGCGGTTGTTGACTCCTAACGGGCGGTTATCCAAAAAGCTTGTCAGGTTATCTTTAAGCGAATCGTCTATTGCATCGCCGCTAAAGCTTATAACTATTCTTTCATACATTTGAGAGGTTTTTATTAAAAGACTGTGTGCTTCTGCTTTTTTCATTATAAGTATATCTCCTGATTTCAGGGGATAAACATTTCCTTCAACAAAATATTTGGCATTACCTGAAAGGAAGCAGAAAATTTCGTATGTATCGTGGGTGTGCATAGCATACATAGACGGATTTGGATTTTGGTCTGTACTTTTTTCAGCTTTTATAAAAGGCGTCATTTTTGTAACCTCTTAAAACTTTATATTTATAAATATTATATTATACAATGAGCATTTTTGCAATATTTATTTGAGTTTATTTGTAATAGATATAAAATATAAAGCAT
>JAZSKL010000027.1:0-3782 GCA_045534855.1 Acutalibacteraceae bacterium | reverse complement strand
CAACTCACCGAAGAGCTTGCAGGTGGCTATGAAGATGATTATGACTACGGTTATGATTACGATTATGACTATGAAGAGGATTACGATTCTGATTATGAGTGTGATTTGTGCGGCAGCACCCTCGGCGGAGTTTATGATGTAATTGAGGTTATGGGCGATGAGTATGCAGTTTGTGCTGATTGCTACGAATCCTATACTTCGGCTTATTGATAAATTGAATACGGTCTTAATTGAAATTTTATAAAATTAAAGCGGAAGAGCCATCTTCCGCTTTAATTTTGTATGTTTTAATTATTGACGATATTTAAAATGTAGGGTATAATTATATAGTTATTGTATTGAAGTTTTGATTAAAGGAAAGGTATATATGAAAATTAAAGTTGTTTTGTTTGATCTTGACGGCACTCTTTTGCCTATGGATCAAGATGTATTTATAAAGCATTATTTTATGGCGCTTGCCGAGAAAATGGCACCTAAAGGCTATGAACCTAATAGATTTTTAGGCACTATTACAAGCGGAACAAAGGCTATGCTTTCTAACAATGGTGAAATGACGAATGAGGATGCTTTCTGGGATGCTTTTTCTGCCGTTTACGGTGATGATGCACGTGACAGGGAAGAAGCAACCTTTGAGGAATTTTATAAAAATGAATATTGCAATTTAAAAAAGTTTTGCGGTACTAATCCCCAAACCCGCAATGTTCTTGATTTATGCCACCAAAAGGGTTTAAGAACGGTTTTGGCAACAAACCCTGTTTTTCCGCCTGTTGCAACAATAGAACGCATTAGCTGGAACGGTATGACCGCAGAAGATTTTGAGTTTATTACTACTTACGAAAACTGTAACTACTGCAAGCCGAAAAACGGATATTATACCGATATTGCAAAGCAACTTGGGCTTTTGCCTGAAGAGTGCCTTATGGTTGGTAATGATGTTATAGACGATATGACCGCAGGTGATATAGGTATGAAGGTGTTTTTACTTACCGATTGCCTTATAAACGGGGTTGAGAGTGACCTTGAGCGTTACCCGAGCGGTAGCTTTGATGAGCTTTTAAGTTTTATAGAGAATTTGGAATAAATATTGATTGTAGATAACACAACAACGGATACCATTTGGGGTATCCGTTGTTTTAATGTGTATTTAACTGGTTATTTAACAATCTCGTATTGCTTGTCTTTTGCGTGAACTATATGGTCACAAACCGAGATTGAGGTGTTACGGTGGGTGATAAACAGTACCGTCTTATCGGTCATATTCTTAATGTTTGAAAGAACTGCCGTTTCGGTGGCTTCATCCAAAGCCGATGTTGCTTCGTCAAGAAGCAGAACAGGGGTATCAAAAAGTAATGCTCTTGCCAAAGAAATACGCTGTATTTGTCCCTCACTAAGACCGGCACCGCGCTCTGAAAGAACGGTATTTAAGCCATCAGGAAGGGTGGTTATAAAATCATAAATATCAGCCGCTTTTGCCGCATTTATAATCTGTTCATCGGCTATATCGGGGTTACACATTGTGATATTTTCGCGTATAGTTCCCGAAAGTATCATATTACCCTGCGGAACATAGGCAAATAAGCCACGCGTATCGGGGCCTATGGGGATTTCACCGTTTATGGTAATATCACCGCCGACAGGCTCATAAAGACCGAGGATGAGTTTAAACAGCGTTGATTTACCGCAACCCGATTCACCCGTAATTGCGGTAATTTTATTTTTAGGTATTTCAAAACTGCAGTTTTTGAGAATCAACTCATCATCATAAGCGAATGCAACATTGTTAATTACAATCTTTTCAAAATCAGCTTTAAGCTTTTTGAGCTGTTCATCGTTATATTGTTCGGGCTCATTTTCAATATTTTCAAGGTCAATAAGTCTTTCCGCAGAAGCTATTGCGGCATAATACTGCGGAAGAACACCCGAAACATTCTGAAGCGGTGCGCGCAATTGAGAAATAAGTTGTAAATATTGGTTCAGCGTTCCGTATGTAAGACCGTTTCCAAATTGAGAAGCACCCCAAATAAGAACACCGTAATATCCAACATTGAAAAAAGCGTGGAGGAATACGTGCATAATAACCGATATAAAATTACGCTTAATTTTTATCCGCAAATTTTCGTGCATATATTCGTTAAGCTTTTTAAGTATCGGTTCTTCGCTTCTAAAGGATTTTACAACAACTATGTTTGCAAAGCTTTCTTGTAAAAATGAACGGGATTGTCCCTCGGTGCGTTGCATTTCCTTGTGGAGATATTTGTATCTTTTACTGATAAAACGCCCCAAAAACGGGAAAAGCGTTCCAAGCAACACAACTATTATAGCAAGCGTAGGACTAAGCACTATAAGAGCCGTAACACCTGCAATGATTTTGGTTATCATTGATACAAGGCTTGGTACGGTGGAAGTGGTGGCTGTTACTATAACATCAATATCCGAAGTAAAGCGGTTCAGTAGGTCTCCTGAATGATGCCCTGAAATTTTCGGGTATTTTTTGTGTACAAGCGAGGAGAACATATAATTTCGCATTGAAATGGTTATTTTTCCCGCAACACGAACATTTATTATCGAAACCAAAGAGGAAAGGAATATGTTGAAAAGCGATATTCCTATAAGAATGGCGCCGAAAACCCAAATCTTATTGGCAGTTCCTTTAATATGCGTATCAAGTATTTCCTTTGAAACAAATGTAAGTGTAACGCCTAAAAGAGCAATAATTATATCTATAAGCGATACCGCAACAATTCCGGGTATATAACGCTTTATTCTTTTTACAATCCACTTAAGCGGGACTCTTGTATCTTGTTTCATAATTCAATAATTCCGTTCTCTCTCATAGTTTTGAGGAAGGTATCTATATCGCTTAATGCTAAAACGGTTGATATATCAAACTCGCCAAGCAGTGCGTGGAATAGTTGCTCCTTTGAACTCACACCGTTTTCAATTTCATGCCATAAAAATACAGCGGTTTCATTTAAAACGATATTGTTGTTAAGGCGTATATCAGGATTATTTGATACCACTACCGACTGTCCCGAAACGGTTTTAAGCGCGTAATCCGGCTTAATTTTCATAAAACCACCTCAAATTTTATTAAAATTAAATATATTACTTGCAATTTTAATTATTATATACTAAAATATAGTATAATGCAAGTAGAATAAATTGCATACCGTATAAATTATATGCAGTTGTAAGGAGAAAAAATTAATGGATACTTTTTTTGAACAGATTGTGGCTATAAGAAAAAATGCTTCAAGTATGATGAAGATTGTCGGTATTTTGTTATTGGCGGCTGTTTTGTCTTTTGTGCTTTATTTATTTGTAACACCTTTTGTAGGCTTTGCAGTATTTCTGCTTATATTTGGTGTTTACTACGGTGCTTATCAGCTTATTATCCGTCAGTCTGTTGAGTATGAGTATATAGTAACTAACGGCTCTATGGATATTGATAAGATTATTGCACAGCGCTCCCGTAAGCGTGAGCTTTCTTTTGATATTTCAACGGTTGAGCGTATTGAAAAGTATAATCCCGCAGTTCCTCCCGTTGGTAATTTTAAAAAGACAGTTATGGCCTGCACTCCGGATAATGAGAATACCTATTATATGGTAATAAGCTCTGAGGCTAAGGGAACTCGTTTGCTTGTTTTCGCTCCGGACGAGCGTTTAAAAGGTGCTATTGTTAAATCATTACCCAAATTTATTGCAAACAGCGCGTTTAAGGATTGATTTTTAAGGAGTGGTTCTGCCACTCCTTTTTTGGAGGAAGCTTTATGAAAATCTTA
>JAZSKL010000089.1:0-1687 GCA_045534855.1 Acutalibacteraceae bacterium | reverse complement strand
CATGGCTACGATCCGACTTCAAAGAGAATACAGCGCTACTTCAGGCGGCGGTATGATCGAGGTTACTGTTGACGGTAAGCATTTAATTAAATCAATAAAGATTAAACCTGAAGCTGTTGATCCTGATGATGTTGAGATGCTTGAGGATCTTATTACAGTAGCTGTTAACGAAGCTATTTCAAATGCTGCTAAAACCGCAGAAGAAGAAATGGGTGCAGTAACAGGCGGAATGAATATTCCCGGTCTTTTCTGATATGAAATATTCAATAATTCCGCTTAATGAGTTAATTAAGCAATTTGAATGTTTACCGGGTATCGGTAAAAAAACAGCACAGCGTTTAGCGTACAGTATATTAGAACAACCGCCTGAACGAGCAAAGCAATTTGCCGAGGCGCTTGTTAACGCACGAGAAAAAATTCATTTTTGTTCTTGCTGTCAGGCACTTACTGATTTGGAAAAATGCCAGATATGCGATGATGACACCCGAGACCGTTCGGTAATTTGTGTAGTATCTGAACCACGCGATGTTTTAGCTTTTGAGCGTACACGTGAGTATCACGGTGTATATCACGTTTTACACGGTGTTATCTCTCCTCTTGACGGTATCGGTCCCGAACAGCTTAAAATTAAGGAATTGATGAGCCGTCTTTCTAACGAAGATGTTAAAGAAATAATTATGGCAACAAATCCTACCGTTGAGGGTGAAGCTACTGCAAGCTATATTTCGAGGCTTGTAAAACCAATGGGGATCAGGGTTACACGTTTGGCTTACGGTATACCTGTTGGCGGAGATTTGGAATACGCTGATGAATTTACCCTTACACGTGCTTTGGAGGGGCGTAACGAAATATGACACAGGAAAAAATCAACAGAATAAACGAGCTTGCACGTAAACAACGCGCAGAAGGTCTTACCGAAGAAGAAAAACAAGAACAGTTTGTTTTAAGAAGAGAATATATTGAATCCTTTAAAAACAGTCTTGTTTCTCAGCTTGAAAACACCTATATTGTTGAGCCTGACGGTACAAAAAGAAAGGTAGGCCATAAGAATGAAGGTATTACTCACTGACGCCGCAACAGTAACATATCAAAATGATATAAACTTGAATGTTTTTGAGGAATTCGGCGAAGTTACCTCCTACGATGCTATAACCCGTGAAGAGCTTTTAAATATCGTTTACGATTATGACATTATATTAACAAACAAGGTTGTTATCGACCGCGAAGTAATGCAAAGAGCCGTAAATTTAAAGTATATCGGTCTTTTTGCTACAGGGTATAACAATATAGATATTGAGTACGCAAAGGAAAAAGGAATAGCTGTCTGCAATGCCGGAAGTTATTCAACCAACGCTGTTGCACAGCAGGTTTTTGCATATATTCTCAATAAATTTTCTTCGGTTGAGCGCTACAACGAATTAGTACAGAAAGGCGGTTGGATATCTTCCCCTACCTTTTCTATGTTATGTTGCCCTACCGATGAATTATTCGGTAAAACTATTGGAATTATAGGATTTGGAAGTATAGGTAAAAAGGTTGCGGACATTGCAAAAGCATTTGATATGAATGTTTTATGCTATACGCGCACACCCAAAGAATATAACGGGGTTAAATTCGTTTCTTTTGAAGAACTGCTATCAAAAAGTGATATTGTAACTGCTCATTGCCCGCTTAACGAGCAAAGCAA
>JAZSKL010000225.1:0-4962 GCA_045534855.1 Acutalibacteraceae bacterium | reverse complement strand
GTAATGGGTCCCGTATCAAACCTTTTATTTGCAATAGCAGCAATTCTTTTGGGAAATATTTCTACACTTATATTTTTTAAATTTGAATTAAATGCAACGGTATGGTATGTTCTTTATAACTTTTTTGCTTTTTTATCTGTTATTAACATTTCTCTTGCGGTATTTAATCTTATTCCGATTCCACCGCTTGATGGTTCGCGTGTTTTAACCGCCGTTTTACCTAATAGAATTTATTATAATTTAATGCGTTATGAGCGCTATTTCTTTATTGTTTTGCTGGCTTTGATTTTCCTTAACAATAAAACAGGATGGTTAAGTCAGATAATTATGAGTGTTGAAAATGGTTTTGAATATTTATTAGATATGCCGTTTTCTGAAATTAACACAAAAGAAAGTATTCTTTACTATATTTATTATTTTAGTTAGAGGTTTAATATGAGTGATACAACTCTTTCGTATAAGTTGGAAAGCTTTGAAGGTCCGCTTGACCTTTTATTACAGCTTATCGCAAGAAATAAACTTAATATTTACGATATTCAAGTTACTGTGCTTTTTGAGCAGTATATGCAACAGATTGAGGTTATGAAGGAACAAAATCTTGAAATAGCAAGTGAGTTTTTGGAAATGGCGGCAAGACTTATTTATATGAAAACGGTAAGTCTTTTGCCACGACATGATGAAATAGAACAGCTAAAGCAAGAACTTACAGGTGAGTTGCTTGAATATCAGGTTTGTCAGGAAATGGCGGGCAAGCTTGAAAAAATGACAGACGGATTTAACAGCTTTGTAAGAAAACCGGAAGTTCTTGAGTTTGAACAGACCTATGAGCTTGTTCATCAGCCGAATACTATATATTTATCGTATCTTGCGGCAGTTGGCAGGGGTCAGCGCAGACTTCCGCCATCAGTAGCACCGTTTACAAAAATTGTTGCAAAAAAGATTGTTGCTGTTTCTACTAAAATAGTTTTTGTAATGCGAAATCTTTTTAGAGGCGGTTCAAAAAAGCTTTCTTCTTTATATAAAACCGCAAAGAGCCGTTCAGAACTAATTGCAACTTTTTTAGCAGTTCTTGAGCTTTGTAAGGCTAACCGTGTAGAAATTACGGGAGATAACGATGAAACAGAAATTAAATTGAACAGGGGACATAAACGAGTATGAAAAAAGAGGAGTTATATTCAGCTTTAGAAGCGGTACTCTTTTCTTCGGGCGAGCCGATGAGTATTGAGCGTATTTCTCAAATTTTTGAATTAACGCCTGAAAAATGTGAAAAAGCTTTGTGTGAGCTTGCAGAAAATTTAAAAAACTCAAACCGCGGTATAGAGCTTTTAAGGCTTGAAAATACTTGGCAATTAGCAACTGCAAAAAAGCACGCTGAATATATCAAAAAGGCTTTTGATATTCGTCGCAAAACCCCGTTGTCGCCAGCGGCTTTGGAGGTTTTGGCTGTAATTGCTTATAATCAGCCTGTTACCAAATCATTTATTGAACAGGTTCGCGGTGTTGATTGCTCGGGTGTTGTATCAACCCTTGTTGAAAAAGAACTTATAGAGGAGCGCGGTCGTTTGGAGCTTCCGGGTAGACCGTTGCTTTACGGTACTACTAAAAACTTTTTGCGCTGTTTCTCTATTACCGATTTGAGCGAATTACCGCCTTTGCCTAAAACAGAGCCTGATGTAAGCGATGTTGCCGAGCAGCTTGAATTAGACGGTGATGTTACAGGTCTTGATGCTATGGATAGTAATAGCGAGGAATAATACTTAAAAGTTTCGGAAATACTTTTGAGGTGATAATGTGATCTTTTTATGGATCCTTTTGTGGATTTTAATAGCAATTCTTTTGTTGCTGTTTTTGGTTTTGTTTTTGCCGTTTTCTGTTAAGCTTTCGTACGATACTGAATTTTCGGCTAAAATATATTTTTGTAAAATTCGTATATTTTCTACCGATAAATCAAAAAAAGCTTCTAAAAAGGAAAATAAACATAAATTTAAAGATAAACAAAAACAGCCGAAAGAAAAAAAGAAAAATATCTTTTTAGAAGCGAAGGATAAATTAGGCTTTAAGGGTGCGGTGCATTACTTTGGTGAAATTGCTAAAGTGTTGCTTGATAAGCTTAAATGGGCGTTAAAGCATATCAAATTTAAAGATTTTCGTTTAAATGTAACTATTGCTTCCGATAATGCCGCCAATACTGCTATTCGTTACGGTACCGTTTGCAGTGTTGCTTACCCGCTACTTTCATTTTTATTTAATGTTAGTGACTGCAAGGCAAAAGCAGTTGATATCTCTGCCGATTTTGACGAGAAAAAGTGTAAATTCGGCTTTTCTGTGGTAATTCGTGCTAAACTTATTTTTATGTTGGTTGCGGCACTTAAAATTTTATTACAATACAAAAAAATCAGGGATGTGAGCTTTGATGAGTGAAAACAATATTAAGGGAATTATGGATACAACGATGGACAAGCTTCACGCTATGGTGAATGCTGATACAATCGTTGGTACACCGCTCAAGGTAGGCGATGTAACACTTTTCCCGGTTTCTAAAGTTTCTTTTGGTTTGGCTACAGGCGGAAGTGATTTTCCGAGTAAAAACGGTGCAGGTCTTTTTGGCGGCGGCGGTGGAGCAGGTGTTACTATTACACCGGTTTCATTTGTTGCGGTTTCGGGTGAAAGCATTCGTGTTTTACCAATTACAAATGAGGTTACCTCTTTGGATAAGGCTATAAATATGGCACCTGAGCTTATTGATAAAGTTAAAAGTCTTTTTTCTAAAAAGGAAAATAACGAGGAAGAATAGTTTCTCATAAAATCACGGTGTTTTGCATAATATGCTGTGGTGATTTTATGAAAAAGGTTTTTTGTGTTGTGCTTTGTATTGCGGTATTCGTATTGATTTTTCCTGTAAATGCCGAGGCGGTTTCTGCAAAATCTGCTGTTGTAATTTGCGGAGATACAGGAGAGATACTATATTCAAAGAACTGCGATATGCGTATGCCTATGGCAAGTACTACCAAAATAATGACTGCATTGCTTCTTTGTGAAAACGGTGATTTGGAGCGTGAAATAATCGTAACAAAGGAAATGGTTGCGGTAGAAGGCTCTTCAATGGGACTTTTACCCGGTGATACGGTTTCTTTGCGTGCATTGCTTTACGGTATGCTGTTGGCATCAGGAAATGATGCCGCCAATACAACAGCGTATGTTCTTGCCGGAAGTATAAACGGATTTGCCCAGATGATGAATAAAAGGGCAAAAGAATTAGGACTTAAAAATACTAATTTTGTAACCCCATCGGGACTTGATGCTGATAATCATTATACTACTGCTTATGATTTGGCAATTTTGGCAAAGGCGGCTTTGAGTAACCAAGATTTTGCATCGGCTGCGGCATCGGAGTACGAAACATTGTATTACGGCAATCCGCCATATAGACGCACACTAAAAAACCATAATAAGCTTCTAAATAATTTTAATGGTGCTGTAGGCGTTAAAACAGGGTTTACTAAAAAATCGGGAAGGTGCTTGGTATCAGCCGCTAAAAGAGACGGCAGATATGTAATCGCCGTTACTTTAAATGCACCTGACGATTGGAATGACCATAAATATCTGCTTGAATGCGGTCTTTCATGGGTTAAATCTGTAACGCCTGTAATATCTAATATACCGCCTATTCAAGTTATAAATTCTAATACAGAAACCGTTAACTGCATTTATAATGAGATTTCGGTATCCGTATCCGATGAAACTTCTATTGAAACAAATGTTTATGCCCCAAGGTTTTTATATGCACCTTTAAATAAGGGGCAAACTGTAGGTAAAATAGTTTATTATATCGGTAATGAAGTTATATATGAGGCGCCGCTAACGGTTGATAGAGATGTTGCGGAAGAAAAGTATGATTTTTATATAGCTTTTAAATCATTATTAAAATACATATTTTCAATTTTTTAAATTTTCGGGAGTTAAAAATGAGGGATAACAGAATACGCTTGCAAAAGCATCTTGCTGATTGCGGTATTGCTTCTCGCCGTAAGGCAGAAGAGTTAATAGAAAACGGTAAGGTTAAGGTTAACGGTCATATTGCGCATCTTGGTGATAAGGTTGACCCTAAAAGGGATAAGGTTTCGGTTAGGGGAAAAACAGTTGTAGCGGTTAATGAGAAGGTCTATATTATGCTTCATAAGCCGCGCGGATATGTTACAACTGTTAATGATGAGCTTGGTAGAAAATGCGTTATGGAGCTTGTAAAGGATGTTGGTTTGAGAATTTTCCCTGTCGGTAGACTTGACCGTGATTCTGAAGGTTTACTTATTATGACAAATGACGGTGCGTTTGCAAATAATCTTACTCATCCGTCAAAACACGTAAATAAAACATATCGTGTAACAGTAAGTGGCGAGGTTGATGATGAAAAGGTCATAAAACTTCGTGAGGGTATTGAACTTGACGGTAGAATGACGTTGCCGTGCGATGCGTTTGTTATAGAGCGCAAGCCGGACAGAACGGTTATGAATTTTATTATAAAAGAGGGCAGAAACCGACAGATAAGACGTATGTGTGAGGCGGTAGGTCTTGAGGTTTTACGCCTTAAACGTACCGAAATTGCAGGAGTAAAACTTGGAATGCTTCCGCAGGGAAAATGGCGTCCTTTGAACGAACGTGAAATGACCCGCCTTAATGCAATTTCGGAATCAAAGGAAGGTTTATAATTTTATGATAAGTGTTTTGAAGATTGATAAAAATAAACTTCCTTTATTTTATGAAAAAGCAAATATTGAATTGAATGAAATTTCCGGCGGTGTATGTGCGGCAAGCGGAGAAGAGGTTTTTGCTTTTTGCCTTTTTGACCTTGATAAAAAAGGTATTCTTATTAGGTTCATTGATGCAAATAATGATTTAGGACTTGCAGACGGTGTTTTGCGTTCGGCTCTTCATATTGCCGCTGAAAGAAGTGTAATGGACGCT
>JAZSKL010000274.1:0-12180 GCA_045534855.1 Acutalibacteraceae bacterium | reverse complement strand
ATACACGTACAATTCCTCAAGGAATTACAGCAATGTTAAGCTTTGATCCCGATAACGAGGCAGAGGCTAATGCTATTGAAATGCAAAATGCCGCCGCCAAGATTTCAACAGGTCAGATTACCTTTGCTGCAAGAGATTCAGAGTATGACGGCTTTAAGATTAAAAAGGGTGAGCTTTTGGCCCTTAACAACGGTAAGGTTTCGTTTGTTGATACCGATTTGAGCCATACTGTATTAAAGCTTCTCAAGCAGATGGTTAAGCGTGACAGCCAGTTCCTTACTGTAATTGTCGGTGAGGATGTAAGTAATGCAAAGGCTTCCGAAATTGAGCAGAAAATTCAGGAAAAATTCGGCAGCCGTCTTGAAATAACTGTTGTAAGAGGTAATCAGCCGGTTTACTATTACATTCTTTCGGTAGAATAATTGTTAAACAAACGGGGGCTCACGATGAATTGTGATACAGACATCCGTTATCTTAAAGGTGTTGGCGAAAAACGCGCACTAACTCTTTACAAATCGGGCATCGATACTGTCGGTGCCCTTTTGCGTTTTTATCCTCGCGCCTATGAAGATTGGAGTAAGCATCGCCTTATAGGGGAGTCAAACGATGGTGAAAAGGTTTGTGTAAAAGCGAGGGTAACAACTCCCATTGAAGAAAAAAAGATACGTCAGAATATGACGGTATATAAGTTTATAGCAGAAGATGCTTCGGGCGCTCCTATGTCAGTAACAATATTTAATAACCGATTTTTGGCTGCGCGTATACATAACGGCAGTGAATATCTGTTTTACGGAAAAATAACCCGTTCACTGTTTTTGCCTGAAATGTCATCACCCGAAATATCGGAGGTTTCGTCTGCAGGTATTCACCCGATATACAGAGCCAGCAGTACACTTTCTTCAAAAACGATAGCAGGACTTGTTTCAAAAGCGATTTTTTGTGATATGGAAGACCCGTTGCCGGAAGAAATTCGCTTAAAATGTGACCTTTGTGACCTTAGATTTGCTATTGAAAATATACATTTCCCAAGAAGTCAAGGGGCGCTTTTGCGTGCTAAAAGGCGGCTTGTTTTTGAGGAGCTTTTTCTGTTGCAAACAGCACTTTTACTTATGAAAAGAAAAAAACGCGCACTTACGGGCTCGGTTCTTGAAAAGGATTGCTCCAAGGATTTTGAAAAACTTTTGCCGTTTGGTATGACAAGGGCTCAAAAAAGAGTTGTCCACGAATGTATTGCCGATATGAAAAGCGGCAGAATGATGAACCGACTGATACAAGGTGATGTAGGAAGCGGAAAAACAGCTGTTGCGGCATCTCTTTGTTATACGGCGGCAAAAAATGGTTTGCAGTCGGCAATAATGGTGCCTACCGAAATTCTTGCGGAACAGCACTTTGCAACCATTACATCCTTTTTGGAAAACAGCGGTATAGAGTGCGTGTTGCTTACGGGTTCTATGAAAAAAAGTCTAAAAAATACCGCAAAGCAAAAGCTTGCAAGCGGTGAAGCTATGGTTGTTGTGGGAACACATGCGTTGCTTACAGAGGATGTTTCGTTTGAGAGTTTAGGTCTTGTTATAACTGATGAACAGCACCGATTCGGTGTTGAACAAAGAGCTTGTCTTGCGGCAAAAGGCGAAAATCCGCATACCTGCGTAATGTCGGCAACGCCTATACCAAGAACTTTAGGTTTAATCCTTTACGGTGACCTTGATATCAGTATCATTGATGAATATCCGCGCGGAAGGCAGAAAATAGATTCCTTTTTGGTTGATTCGTCTTATCGTAACAGAATTTATAATTTTATAAAAAAGCATCTTGATGTGGGAAGACAAGGTTATATAGTTTGTCCCTTGGTAAGTGAAACCGAAAACTTGGATATAATGAGCGCTGAGGAATATTTTGAGGATATTACCAACAAGGAATATGGTGCTTTTAAGGATTACAAGGTTGGTCTTCTTCACGGAAAAATGTCAGCAAAGGCAAAGGATGCGGTTATGAGGGACTTCCAAAGCGGTGAAATCAGCCTGCTTGTTTCAACTACTGTTATTGAGGTTGGAATCGATGTGCCTAATGCCACGATTATGCTCATAGAAAACGCCGAGCGCTTCGGTCTTTCTCAACTTCATCAGTTAAGGGGAAGAATAGGCAGGGGAAAATATCTTTCAAACTGTATAATGATTTCCGATCGTAAAAGCAATGAAACCTTTAGCCGCCTTGCGGTAATAAGAGATAATTCAGATGGCTTTAAAATTGCGGATGAGGATTTAAAGCTAAGAGGCCCGGGTGATTTTCTCGGTAACCGTCAACACGGTCTGCCTGACCTTAAAATTGCAGATTTATCGGATGATATTGAAATTCTTCACCTTGCGGGTCAAATGAGTGCGGAGCTTTTGAAACGCGATCCAACTTTAATAAGTCCCGAAAATTCAGCGTTGAGAAAGAGCGTAATAACACTTTATAAAAAAATGCGTTCAGGTTAATTGTTTTTTAATAAAAAAATACTTTACATTTGAAAAAAGTTGTGATACAATACAATTACTAAAATAATATTTTATTGGAGGAAAAGATATATGAAAAAGTTATTTGCAATAGTTCTTGCCGTTGCAATGGTATTAACCCTTTCGGTTTCCGCATTTGCAGCAGTAAGCCCAGGTGCTAAAATTTATCACAAGGTTACAGTTATTAACGGTATAGGTTCTACTCCCGTTATTCACACTGTTGAGGATGGCAAGTCTGTAGAGGTTGTTGTTGATCCTTCAAAGGGTGATTTTGATGATTGGAAAATCTATAAAGAAGATGGCACAGTAGCTAAAGAAGGCGTTGATTACACAATCGTTGGTAAGCTTACCGATGAAAAAATCGTAGTTACTCCTAAAACAGACCTTATTATTACAGGTAACTATAACGGCAAGGGAACTGATCCGCTTACAGGCGGCGAGTCTAAACCTCAGGCTCCTCAAACCGGTGATTTCAGCATGGTTTATCTTACCGTTATCGCTCTTGCAGCTTTAGGTTTTGCAGGCGTTGCTAAAAAACAGCTTTCTAAATAATTTGTTTTTTCAAAATCCCTTCGTTCTTTGAACGAGGGGATTTTTTTATGCTTTCAAATATTTTACAAGACTATTTACCAGAGTTTAAGCCAATAATTATTTTGGGTGATAGTATGAGTAAAAGAAAGTGTAAATGTATGATATTTTTTCTCGGCGCTTGTGGTTATGGGCTTATAGAACTTTTGTGGCGCGGTTATACTCATTGGTCAATGCTTTGTGCAGGCGGAATGTCTTTTTTGGGGCTATCTGGTATATGCAACAAAATGAAGCGTTGCGGTATCTGGTTAAAGGCTGTTACAGGCAGTGCGCTTATCACAGGTATTGAATACATTTTCGGTGTTGTTTTTAATATAATTTTAAAGAAGAATGTATGGGATTACAGCCGTATGCCGCTTAATATATCAGGTCAGGTTTGTGCATTATATTCTTTTTTATGGATGCTTTTGAGTATAATTGCGATTCCTTTTGCAGGTTTTGTTGCAAAACGGCTGGAACACAGATAAATTTCGATTGAAAAAAGTGATGAATGGTGGTATTATAATATAATAATATATTATATGAGGTGGATTTTATGAAATTCTCGATTGACCATGATTTGCATATCCATTCGCAGCAGTCTTTGTGTTCGTCTGACCCACAGCAAACCCCCGAGGCCATTTTGGAGTATGCAAGGCAAAATAAATTTAAAACAATCTGCCTTACCGACCATTATTGGGATGATGCGGTAGAGGGCGCAAGCAATTGGTACAGATCACAGAATTTTGATCATATAAAGCAATCTTTACCGCTTCCGCAAAGTGAGGATTGCAGATTTTTGTTTGGTTGTGAAACCGATATGAACCGCTTTTTGAAAATCGGTATTCCAAAAGAGCGTTTTGATGATTTTGATTTTATTATTGTGCCCACAACACATCTTCATATGCCCGGATTTACCTATGCGCCTGAATATGACACAATAAAGGATAAAACCCGCCTTTATATTGAGCGTTTTGAAGCGTTTTTACAGGCTGATTTACCGTTTGAAAAGGTTGGTATTGCGCACCTTACCTGTGGTTTGATTTTTAATAACGGCAAAGATGATAGGTATGTTGAGGTTCTTGATGGTGTAAGCGATGAGAAGTTTTATGAGCTTTTCAAAAAATGCAGTGAGCTTGGCTGCGGAATAGAGCTTAATATAAGCCTTTCGGCTTTGGAAAAAGAGGAAATTAAAGATTCAATTTTCCGCCCTTACAGGATAGCAAAGGATTGCGGATGTAAATTTTATCTTGGTTCGGATTCGCATCATCCGTCAGGGTTTGACGAGGCGATGCTTCGCTTTGAAAAAACGTTGGAAACACTTTGTCTTACAGAAGAAGATAAATTTTTATTAAAATAGGTGGTATTATCTGATGGGATTTTTACATCGCACCTGGGCAGAAATTGATATAAATGCTCTTATACATAACCTTGAAATAATAAAAAATGAAGCAGGCAAAACTAAAATTATGGCGGTTGTAAAAGCCGATGCTTACGGTCATTCGGTTAGATATATCGCTCCCATTTTAGAAGAAAACGGCGTTTCACAGTTTGCAGTATCAAATATTGAGGAAGCTATAACTTTGCGCGGTTGCGGTATAACAAAACCTATATTGGTACTTGGTTATACCCCTGTTGATATGGTAACACAGCTTTGCGTTAATGATATTTCTCAAAGTGTATATTCGGCTGAATACGCAAAAATGCTGTCTCAAAGTGCTGTTAAGAATAATGTGAACGTAAATATTCATATAAAGCTTGATACCGGTATGGGAAGAATAGGCTTTGATTGCCGTAACGATGAGCTTTTAGGTGTAGAAGAGGCAATGGCTTCGGCTGTTTTACCCGGATTTTGCTTGGAGGGCATTTTTACTCATTTTGCTGTTTCTGACCGCACAGCTGATGAAGAAGACGGTTTTACCGATGAGCAGTATACCCGTTTTTGCCGTGCGACAGAATGCTTTGAGCAAAACGGACTAAAACCAAAGTATAAGCATTGCTGTAATTCGGCGGCTTTTTGTCTTGATAAGGATAAGCATAACGATATTTGCCGCCCCGGAATAATTCTCTACGGTTTAACTCCGTCATCGGCTTTAAAACTTAATGAGGACTTTATACCTGTTATGACCCTTAAATCGGTTGTTTCAATGGTTAAGGAAATAAGAGCGGGCGATACCGTTAATTACGGAAGAACCTTTACCGCGAAGAAAAATATGAGGGTTGCAACCGTTACCGCCGGTTATGCTGACGGTTATCCAAGAATGCTTTCAAATAAAGGTTATGTGCTTATAAAGGGCAAGCGCGCACCTATTATAGGTCGTGTTTGTATGGATCAGATGTCTATAGATGTAAGTAATATAGAGGATGTTGCTTTGGGCGATGAGGTTGTGCTTTTCGGCAAGGAACTTCCGGTTGAGGAGCTTGCTGATATCTGCGGTACAATAAATTATGAAATAGTTTGCTCAATTACGCCGCGTGTTCCGCGTATAATAATTAAATAGGGTGTGAAAATATGGAGCGTTATATTTTAACACTTGATGAGGGTACAACAAGTGCGCGTGCGGTGCTTTTTGATAAAGATGCTAATGTGGTATCTATTGCACAGCACGAATTTACGCAGATTTATCCTCGCCCCGGTTTTGTTGAGCATAATCCTGTTGAAATTTTTTCGAGCCAATATTCTGCTATGACAGAGGCGGTTATAAATTCAGGTATTGCTCCTTCACAAATTGCGGCAATAGGAATTACTAATCAGCGTGAAACTACCGTTGTATGGGATAAAAATACGGGCGAGCCGATTTTTAACGCAATAGTATGGCAGTGCCGAAGAACGGCTGATATTTGTGAAAAGCTTATTAGCGATGGTTATTCTGAATATATAACTAAAAAAACAGGGCTTTTGCCCGATGCCTATTTCAGTGCAACGAAAATAAAATGGATACTTGATAATGTTGAGGGCGCAAGGCAAAAGGCTGAAAACGGCGAATTGCTTTTCGGAACTGTAGATTGCTGGCTTTTGTGGAAACTTTCGGGAGGTAGGGTACACGCAACCGATTATACTAACGCCGCAAGAACTATGCTTTTTGATATACATAATTTATCTTGGGATAAAAAGCTTTTAGAGGTTCTTGATATTCCTGAATCCATGCTGCCGGAGGTTTATCATAGCGGTCATAGATTTGCCGAAATTGAGTTTATGGGTGCAAAAATACCTGTTTGCTCAATGGTTGGAGACCAGCAGGCGGCGCTTTATGGTCAACGCTGTTTTGGGGCGGGTGATGTTAAAAATACATACGGTACAGGTTGCTTTTTGCTTATGAATACAGGAGAAAACGCAACAGTGAGCCAAAACGGACTTGTTACAACACTTGCCGCAACACTTGACGGTATGCATCCTCAGTATGCGCTTGAGGGAAGTGTATTTATAGGCGGTGCGGTTATTCAATGGCTTCGCGATGAATTGAAGCTTATAGAAAAAGCATCGCAAAGTGAAAGCTGTGCGCGTAAGGTTAAGGATAGCGGCGGTGTTTATATTGTGCCTGCCTTTGCAGGACTTGGCGCACCATATTGGGAAATGCACGTAAAGGGCAGTATTTTCGGACTTACAAGAGGAAGCAATAAAAATCATATAGTAAGAGCGGCTTTAGAGTCGATAGCTTACCAGACTGATGACCTTATACGCGCTATGCGCGCCGACAGCGGTCTTGAAATTGCCTCAATGAAGGCTGACGGTGGTGCTTCGGCAAACAGCTTTTTAATGCAGTTTCAGTCGGATATATCGGGCGTTGATGTTGTGAGACCTGATAGTGTAGAGGCAACGGCGTTAGGGGCCGCATTCTTGGCAGGACTTAACTCAGGCTTTTGGGAAAATACCGAAAGTCTTGAAAAACTTCAGAATTCGCAATCGATATTTAAGCCTGAGATAAGTGACAATAGGCGTAAAGAGCTTGTTGGCGGTTGGATTTGTGCTGTAAATGCCGCAAAATGCTTTAGGAATAATTAAAATAAAACATATTGGCACAATTTGTTATAAAAAGTTCAAAAAATCAACTGTACATTTTAATATTTTAGTGTTAAAATATTTTTTGCAAAATTAAAAAAGGGGGGTGGAAATGTGAGATATGTAAAGAAACAGAGGATATTTTTTCTTTCGGTAATAGGTGTACTTTTTATTGCTATTATACTGCTTTCGGTGGCTTTGGGTTTAAAAAATGCAGATTATAGGAAAGCGCAAAATACTATAAGGAATTACAGTACGCAATTAAAGGAAGAAAAAGAGAAAAACGAAAAGCTTCAAAATGAAATTGAACAGCTTTCGGCAAACAAGGTTGAGGGGCAGGGTCAACCTCAAACCCAGCCTCAACCTCAACCGCAACCAAACGGAGATTCTGCGGCTATTCCCGTTCAGGCAACAACTCCGCCTAATGAAAAGATTTGTTATCTCACATTTGATGACGGACCCTCGGATAATACTTGGCAAATACTTGAAATTTTAAGCAGATATAACGCAAAAGCAACATTTTTTGTTATAGGAACGGCAAAGCTTGATTATCTGGATGAAATACATAATGCAGGTCATACTGTAGGTTTGCATACAAATTCTCACGTTTATTCGCAGATATATTCGAGTGATAATGCTTATTTTGCCGATTTGAATGCGATATCTCAGGCTGTTGAGCAACGAATAGGAATAAAAAGTATGTGTGTGCGTTTTCCCGGAGGCAGCAGTAATATGGCAAGCCTTAAACAGGGTAAATGTCAAGGCCTTATGACTCGTCTTACACAACAGCTTCCCACAATGGGGTATGCTTATTTCGATTGGAATGTTGATTCAGGGGATGCCGCAGGTAAAAATGTTGATCCTGCTAAAATATGCGCTAATGTTTTAAGTCAGGCATCAAGAAAAAATTCGATTTGCGTTCTTATGCATGATTCGTCAGCAAAGGGTACGACCGTTCAGGCACTTCCCGGTATAATAGAAGGTCTTACTGCTATGGGCTACAGATTTGAACCGCTTACAGTACAAAGCTACGGCTATCATCATAGTGTTAATAATTGATTGGCTGGTATTTATGGAGTTAATACATAAAAAAGATTACTATTTAAGATTTTCTGATTTTGATTGCAGGGATGAATTAAGACCCTCGAGTATACTTGATTTGTTTCAGGATGCGGCATCGGAGCACGGTGAGCAAATGGGTGTAGGCTTTGAAAGTATGCTTTCAAAGCAGATGCTGTGGGTTATTTTGAGAATTAAGTATAAAATGTACGGCAAGGCTTCAATGTTTGATGCAGTAACCGTAACTACACAGCCTATGCCATCGGGCAAAGCTGTATTTTTGCGTGATTATTTTATAAATGATAAAAACGGCGGGCTTATTGCAAAAGGAACATCGCAATGGGTGGTAATACACAGTGAAAAGCGCCGTTTGTTGTCTGTTTCAAATCTTCTTCCCGAAATAGACCCCGAAAGCGTAACACCGGCATTCTCCGAAAAAATTAAAAAACTTTCCGATTTTGAAAAAACGGCTGAATTTCATACTGTAATTCCTGCTTTTTCTTCGCTTGACCATAACGGTCATGTAAACAACATCCGTTATGCCGAATTTGTAATGGATGCTGCGCGTTTTACAAAGGATGAGCAAATAGACACCTTTCAGATCGACTTTTTGCATGAGGTATATGAGGGGGAGGAACTAAAAATATATATATCGCGCGAAAACGGAAAATTGCTCGCAAAAGCTGTTTCACAGGAAGAAATCACAAAGTTTTTATGTGAAATTACCTTTAAACGGTAATAAAGCGGTTGACAAATGAGCCGCTTTATGATATATTACAAAAGAAGATAGAGGTGCGGTTTGCAATGAGTAACACCGTGCGCCATACCCGGCAGGGAATGTGCGGTGCGAAAGGTGCGGTCGCCGAAAGTGCTTTTTGGCAAAAAGGCGCTTGGTAATGGGGAACAATATCTGCATTACTGTCGCAGTTTTTACTGCGGAGAGCTATCAAAATCAATTTGCTTCTCAAAGTATCCGTAAGGGTATCTATGTATATATGGGAACAGGATTTTGGTAGCCGTTATCGCGGCTATTTTTTATTTTGAAAGGATAGAAAGAAAATGAAAAAGACAGTTTTTACCGGAATTGCAACAGCTCTTATTACACCGCTCGATCAGAATGGGGTGGATTATGAGAAACTTGGAAAACTTATAGATTGGCAGTGCGATGAGGGTATTGACGGACTTGTTATTTGCGGAACAACAGGCGAAGCTTCAACCCTTACCGATGAAGAGCATCGCAAAGTTATAAGCTATTCTATTGAGCGTGCGGCAGGCCGAGTGCCGATTATTGCAGGTACAGGCTCTAACGATACCGATTATGCTATTGAGCTTACAGAGTTTGCCTGCAAAGAGGGGGCAGACGGCGTTTTGGTTGTAACACCTTATTATAATAAAGCAACTCAAAACGGTCTTATAAAAATGTTCAGCGAGATTGCAGACCGCGCAACTGCTCCGGTCATATTATATAATGTACCTTCAAGAACGGGTGTTAATATTGCTCCTAAAACCGTTGCGGCTTTGGCTGAACATCCAAATATCAGCGGTATTAAGGAAGCATCGGGTAATATTTCTCAAATTGCTGAAATTATGGCTCTTTGCGGCGATAAAATTGACCTTTATTCGGGTAACGATGACCAAATCGTTCCTATTATGTCTTTAGGCGGTAAGGGATGTATTTCGGTACTTTCTAATCCGTTGCCGAAGCTTACTACTGAAATTTGCAAAAAGTTCTTTGCGGGTGATGTTAAGGGTGCGGCTGATTTACAGCTTAAATTATTACCCCTTATAAATGCGCTTTTCAGCGAAGTTAATCCTATCCCCGTTAAATCTGCAATGGCAGCTATGGGCTTTTGTGATGAATTTTTGCGTTTGCCCCTTACCGTTATGGAGGATGCTAACAAGGCAGTACTTCTTAATGAAATGAAAAAGCAGGGCATTGAGTTATTATAATTTTAATTTTCGGAGTTTTTTTAGATGTTATGCGATAATATTTCTGTTAATCAAGAAAATCATTTAACCTTTGCGGGGCACGATACGGTAGAGCTTGCAAAAAAATACGGTACACCGCTTTATCTTATGGATGAAAACAAAATCCGTCAGCACGTGCGTACTTATAAAAATGCAATGGAGGATTTCTTTCCGGCGGGTTCGTTGCCTGAATTTGCAAGTAAGGCGTTCTCTTGTAAGCGCATATATGAAATAATGGCAGAAGAGGGAATTGATATTGACGTTGTTTCCTGCGGAGAGATATATACCGCAAAATCTGCAGGTTTCCCAATGGAACGCGCATTTTTTCACGGTAACAACAAAACTGATTTTGATATTGAATATGCAATAACTAACGGTGTCGGTCATTTTGTAGCAGATGATGTTACCGAGCTTTATGCGATAGATGAAGTTGCGAAAAAATGCGGTGTAATCCCGAAAGTATTGCTTCGATTAACTCCGGGAATTGACCCTCATACTCATAAAAAAATCTCAACCGGTTCGGTTGAATCGAAGTTTGGTATTGCTATTGAAACAGGTCAGGCAGATGATGCTGTAAAAATAGCTCTTTCTCTTTCGAATATAGAGCTTTGCGGTTTTCATTGTCATATAGGCTCTCAAATTTTTGAATCACAGCCGTTTGTTACTGCCGCGGAAATTATGCTTAAATTTATAGCCGATATCCGTGATACTTTAGGCTTTACCGCAAAGATTTTAAATCTCGGCGGCGGTTTTGGTGTACGCTATGTTGAAAGTGACCCTGTAATAGATTACCGCGAGAAAATTTGTGAGGTTGCCGATAAGGTAAATGAGTATTGTGAAAAATTCGGTCTCAATGTACCTCAAATTATGATGGAGCCGGGAAGAAGCTTGGTTGCCGATGCGGGTATGACTCTTTACACTGTAGGCTGTGTTAAGGAAGTAAGCGGTTACTGCAATTATGTATCGATTGACGGTGGTATGGCCGATAATCCGCGTTATACACTGTATGAGTCGCAATATACCGTAATCAATGCCTCACGTGCAAGCGATACTGCTGATTATAAGGCGACCGTTGCAGGTCGTTGCTGTGAATCGGGAGACCTTATAGGTGAGGATATGATGCTTGCACGCCCGAAAAGAGGAGAAACTTTAGCGGTGCTTACCACAGGTGCATATAATTACTCAATGGCATCAAATTATAACCGCATACCGCGTCCTCCGGTGGTTATGCTTAACGGTGATAAGGATTATGTTGCCGTACGCCGAGAAACCTTTGAGGATATAGCGTCTTTAGATGAATAAATAATATTGAATTGTGCTTAAAACTGCGTAAAAGTTTATTTTACTTTTGCGCAGTTTTCATTTTTTATATATACTTAAACAGAAAAATGCAAAAAATGTATTGATAAACGAAAGAAATTTTATATAAACTGCTATAAAATAATAATGTACTAAAGTCCAAGGGTGGACTTATAAAATAAACGGAGGTTAGTTTATGAGAAAAATTTTATCAGTCATTTTAGCGCTTGCTATGGTGTTTTCTCTGTTTGCAGGACTTAATGTTTCTGCCGAGGAAACCGATTTAAGCAATGTTGTAATGACAGCAGGTCGCAAACGCCCCGCCTACAATGAAACCAAAAACATGATAGGCGACAGCGTAGCTACAGGTATTGCCAACAGTGGCGGTACCGATTTGCCAAAGGCAGGATTTGTTTATGATGCCCCTGCAGAACCTGATACTCACAACCTTTCTATGCGCCTTAAATCCCAAAAAGTAACGGGTATTGGCGTTACAGGTGTTCGTGAGTACTTTACATTTACGCCCTATGCCACTATTGCGGGCGGTGTAGATGCGTTTATGGTGTATATGGAATTGCCGGAGTACAATAAGTACGGCGGTCAATGGCCTATACGCTCGCTTTCTTTTGAAATGTACGATGAAGGTGTAACGCATCAGTGGAAAACTCCCTGCAATATGACCATTAAGTATCTTGAAAACGATGCTACTGCTTGGGTTACTACCACAGTAGGTGCAAACGGTGAGTATTATCTTCCCAGTGGCTTCAAAGGCTACATAAAGATGTATTTTGA
>JAZSKL010000151.1:0-2711 GCA_045534855.1 Acutalibacteraceae bacterium | reverse complement strand
TATCCAAACGGAAGCTTTGACGAGCTTATGGAATATATAATGACTGCTTAACAAAAAACCTTTGCTTCAATGCAGAAATGTTCTTAGCGAACATTTCTGCAACTCTATTCGCCTAACGGCGAGTTATATTGCTTCGCAGTGATATTATGCTACGCATAGTGTTATTGTCCTTCAGACAGTTTATGGCGAATAGAATATCACTAAATCCGTAAGGATTTAATATCACTTTCTTTTAAAATATCTCGCCATAGGCGAGGGATTTTAAAAAGAAAATATCACGCTGACTTTAGTCAGCATATCACTTAACAGACAAAAAGAAAGAGAAGACTCGTTGCAATATACGAATCTTCTCTTCTTCTGTCTCTGTGGGTTTGGGCTTCTGCCCAACGGTATTTGTACTTACAAATGCGATGCTGGTTCTATCACGATATGTTTTTCTATGTTAGGATAAAAACTTCGCTAACAATATAACTCAATAGAAGCAAAGGTTTTTTATGTGATGTTACGATAACCCGCCATTTTTAATGTACTCTGCCAACAAATCGCGGGCATATACATTTGGTGTGTATTTCTCTACCACCGTTAAATTGTTGGGGGCATAATAAGCGGTGTAATCATCTACTACTATATAGTACGTAGCGTTAGAGTCAATATTATTGCGAATGCTGTTTCCGTAATCTCCGCAACAAATAAAGTAGTCGCTATTGTTTGTTTCAAAGAATTTTCGTTTTAAATCTCGTCCTTTTATTGAACATAGGGTAAGTTGATTATCAAAGGTAAAAAGTGATTGTAATTGACCGTATTTTACCTCACCCGCAGGCAAATTATATGGACTGCGTGTCCTTATAAATCCGCCGCCAAGCACTATTTTGTATTTATCGCCCCATGCATTTACTCCCGCATCATAGTATAAATTTGCAACTATCTGTTCCAAATATTCACTGTTGCGATAACTACTATTGTAACCTAAAATCTCGTTGGCAGGTGAAATTTGTTCGTTATATTTATCTAAAAGTTGCTCTACAATTGGATCATCGCTTAAATTTTGATATTCATAGGTACTAACAAGCTCGGTTTCAGTTACGGTTGCTTTTTCGGTAACCGAGTTGATAGCAACCTCGGCGTGAGAAATACCACCCTTGTTATCGCCACGATTTTGCAGATGATATACGCCGTATTGGTCCTTTAACATATAACCCTGATGGGTATGCCCCTCAAACACAAGGTCGATATATCCGTCAGATAAAGAAGTGTCATAATAAGAAGAAATTTGTGATGAGTTTATTTGCTGAACCGAGCCTAAATTGGTTTGTCCGTAGCCATCGTGTAATATGTATACTATAAAATCTGCTCCTTGGTTTCGCAGTTTTTCTGACTCTGCTTTTACAAGCGAGGTAAGTTGGCTGCCAACCTTAAAGTACACATCATCGCACTTGTCTACCGCGATAGATGAATAGCAGTCGCCAATAGCACCTATGATACCTATTTGCAAACCGCTTGCTTCTACCATTACAGAGGCATCGCAATAACTGGCGCGCTTATTGGTGTTGCGATCATAAATATTTATTGCAAGGAACGGAAACTGAGCTAAATCGTCATTATCCTCAATAAATTCTCCGCCCCAATCATATTCGTGATTACCTATAGCCATAGCGCTAAATTGTAGACTGTTCATCCAATCGGTCATTATAAGACCCTTGGTCATATTTGATTCAGCCGCGCCCTGCCACATATCGCCCGAGGATAAAAAGATTGAATTAGGGTTGTTTTTGCGCTCATTTTTAAGGTATGTGGTAAGCTCATCCACACCAATATGACTGTCATCATCTGCCAACTTGCCGTGCAAATCGTTTATATTATAAAAATCAAAATAAACTATAACCGATTGATTGCATTTATCACAAATTTCGTTGTTGTCATCATCCTTGTGCTTTTTGCAATCATTGGTGTTTTGTATATTATTTAAACTTTCAGTTAAAGCGCTACTGCCGCTGCTATTATCAATATTATGGCTGCTGCTGTCGTTTTGGTGTGAATTATTATTGTTGTTGTTTTGAGAAGATTCTTGTTGAGGTGTGTATTCGTTTGATGTGTATACATCATCAGAAATAAGCTTGGCACTGCGCACGGCAGAGGCGTTGGTTACGGTGTTAAAAGAAACCTCCGCATTGCAAATACCTACCGACTGCGATTGGTTGTTTTGTAGGTGGTATATTCCGTGTGTATCTTTGGTTGCGTACGATTTATTGTTATTACCTTCAAATACAAGATCAATGTATCCGTCCGACAGCGATTCATCGTAATAATTGTCGGCACTGTCGCCGATATTTAGTATGTATACAATAAAATCAGCGCCTTTTTTGCGCAAACGATTTGCTTCGTCTTTGATAAGTAAAGTAAGCTCGTCGCCTGTTTTGGTGTATATATCGTCCTTTGTTTTGGCACCAGCTACAGCACCTATGATACCTATTTTGAATCCGTTACTTTTTATTACGGTAGAAGCAGAACAAAAATCAGCGAGGCGGTTGGTATTGCTGTCGTATACATTTATTGCAAGAAGTGGGAATTCGGCTATTTTCGTGGTATTTTCTATAAACTCCTTACCAAAATTAAAATCATCATTGCCGATTGTTGAGGCATCAAATTTTAATTCGTTCATCCAATCGGTAGCAGTAGCATTTTGGTCGCTGTGCATATCTCCGGTTGAGAGT
>JAZSKL010000203.1:0-2533 GCA_045534855.1 Acutalibacteraceae bacterium | reverse complement strand
GACTTGGTAAATATTTGATAATATGTAAAAAACAATAAGGAGTATTTTTTATGAAGGAGCTTCGTTCACAGGATAGATTGTTAGAGGGGATAAAGCATATCCATATGATAGGAATAGGCGGAAGCGGTATGTGCCCTTTGGCGGAGATACTTAATTCTAAAGGATATAAGCTTTCAGGCTCGGATAATAACGAAAGCGATCCTTTAAAGCGTGTGCGTGCTTTGGGTGCTACTGTTTATATGGGGCATAATGCCGAAAATATTGAAGGTGCCCAGTTGGTTGTATATTCCGCTGCTATTTCAAAGGAAAATCCTGAATTGGTTGCCGCAAGGGAACGCGGTATTCCAACTATGGAACGCTCGCATCTTTTAGGCGCGCTTACCCGTTGTTATGATGATGTTATAGGTGTTTGCGGAACACACGGAAAAACAACCGTTACTTCTATGATAACCCAGATATTACTGCTTAACGACCGTAAGCCTAATGCCGTTATAGGCGGAAGACTTCCTCTTATAAATGCTAACGGGATTACGGGTGATTCTGAAACTCTGGTTTGCGAGGCTTGCGAATTTGTAGATACTTTTTTGCAGATGTCGCCTGATGTTTCGGTTCTTCTTAATATTGATAATGACCACCTTGATTATTTTAAAACAATGGATAATCTTGTGGCTTCATTTACAAAGTTTATTGCTATGTCAAAGATAAGCTATATAAACGGCGATGATGAGCTTTGTGTTAAGGCGGCAAAGGAAATAGATGCAAAGGTTATAACCTTTGGTTTTAATGAGGGTAATGATTACCGTGCGGTAAATATCAGAAAGGGCAAATTTGGATTTGTTTTTGATGTTGAGAAGAGCGGTGAGGTAGTAGGCACTCTTGCTATGCATATTCCCGGTCGCCATAATGTTCTTAACGGTCTCGCTTCCTTTGCGGTTTGCTTCGAGATGGGCGTTGAGGCAAAGGGTATTGCAGATGCGGTTGAGCGCTTTACAGGAGCGGGCAGAAGATTTGAATTTTTAGGTGACTACGGTTTTATTTTAGCTGATGACTACGCTCATCATCCAACCGAAATTAAGGCGACTCTTACAGCCGCGCATGACCTTGATTATAAACGTGTTGTGGTTGTTTTTCAGCCGTTTACATTTTCACGTACTGCACTTTTAAAGGATGAGTTTATTGATGCCCTTTCGGTTGCGGATGAGGTTGTTTTAACCCCCATAATGGGCTCACGCGAGGTTAATACCTATGGTATTTCTTCCGAACAGCTTGCTGAAAAAATAAATAACTGTACCGTAATAGACGGTTTTGAGAATATAGCCGATTATATTATAAAAACCGCTAGCAAGGGTGATATTGTTATAACTATGGGCGGCGGAGATATTTATAAGGCGGCTCATATTATTGAGGAGAAGTTAAACAAATGACCGAAAAGCTTTATGATAAGGATTCTTTTATAAAGGAATTTGATGCAAGGGTAATTTCCTGTAAGGAGTCTGACGGCGGTTTTGAAGTAGCGCTTGACTGTACAGCCTTTTTCCCCGAAGGGGGCGGACAACCTGCTGATAACGGTACTTTAAACGGACAGAGTGTTTTGGATGTTCAGATTAAAGAAAATGAAATAGTGCATATTGTTTCAAAAGCTTTTGAGGTGGGAGAAACTGTAAAGGGCATTATTGATTTTGACCGAAGATTTGATTTTATGCAGCAACATTCGGGAGAGCATATTGTTTCGGGTATTGTTCACGAAATGCTTGGATATGAGAATGTTGGTTTTCATTTAAGTGATGAAACGGTAACACTTGATTTTAACGGTATGTTTACCGAAGAACAAATTTTGGAGATTGAAAAAAGAGCCAATACCAAGGTCTGGCAGAATGTGGCTTTTAAGACCTATTATCCAACCGAAACCGAACTTAAAGGGCTTAAATACCGCAGTAAAAAAGAGCTTGAGGGCGATGTGCGTATCGTAGAAATTGAAAATACCGATATGTGTGCTTGCTGTGCACCACACGTAAAAACGGCTGCACAAATAGGACTTATAAAGCTTTTGGATTATGAAAAACTGCGCGGCGGTACACGCTTTCAGCTTAAATGCGGCGGCAGGGCACTGCGCGATTATAATGAAAAATATAATAATGTTAAAAATATAGGCGCATTGCTTTCGGCAAAGCAGGAAAACGCATATAATGCGGTTTTGAAACTTAACGAGACTTACGATCATCAAAAACAACTAAATAATGAACTTAAAAAGCGTCTTGTGAATGCTTTGGCGGCTTCATCGGGTGAAAATAATGTTTTGTTTGAGGATGGTCTTGATATTAAGGAATTACAGCTGTTGAGTGATGCGTTGCACCGCGAATACGGCGGTTTGCGCGCGGTATTTTCCAAAACAGAGAATGGATATAATTTTGCAATTTGTGATGAAAGTGCCAAGTTGGATGAGTTTTTTGCCCGTTTCCGTAAGGATTTTGCCGTAAGAGGCGGTGGAAGTCGGAGGCCAAGCGGTCTTAGGAAGACAAAAGCTCCTGACAAC
>JAZSKL010000088.1:0-6628 GCA_045534855.1 Acutalibacteraceae bacterium | reverse complement strand
TTGAGCCCGGAAGTATCTGCAACATTCCCGCAGGCGTTGCTTATGAGCGAAACAATTTGGAAGAAGATATCCTTGTTATTCATTTTCACATGTTCAATTACATAATGGAAGAAATTCAGGTATATAAAGTGCCTGACGCTGAAAAATACAAAGTATTGTTCACAAAAGCATTAAGCATTAAATATGAAAATGATATCGGTTCTACCTACCGCATCACATCGGTTGTATATGAAATTTTATCCGAGCTTACCCGCGATGTTGGTTTTACCGCCAATCTGAAAGATAACAGAATATTAGAATCCGCCGAATATATGCGCCAAAATTTTTGGGATCCTGAACTTTCAATAGAGAATTTGGCGCTGCAGGCGTGTGTTTCCCCTGCTTACTATCGCCGAGAATTCAAACGGGTATATGGCACATCTCCCAAAGACTATCTTGACACGCTACGCATACAGTACGCAAAATCACTTTTAGAAACAGGTTACTTTTCTCAAAAAGAAATTAGTTGGCGCTGCGGTTATACAGATGTGGGCTATTTCAGAACAGTATTTAAAAGAAAGATGGGAAAATGCATCAGGGAATATCTTGTGGATTCTACAAGACACTCCTATTAATGTATAAATCAATATCCCTGTTATTTTTGTAGGGGCGATTCACGAATCACCCGTTTAGGTTTAGTAAAAATACAACGGGTCATTCGTGAGTGACCCCCTACATTTTTTTATAAACTGTATTGTTTTTATTTATGGGAAAAGGCACTGTACGATTTACTTTTTAAATTAAATATGATATAATAAACTAAAAAGGAGAGGTTAAATATGAATGACAAATTACTCAAAGCACAAATAGAGTGGAATACTTATGTGGTTGAACCATATTTTGTGAAATATAAAAACGCCACATTATCAAGACCATATTATATGGGAGTTTCTAAAGAATATATCGAAAGCCCTCAAAGAATCATGATAATCGGTCAGGAAACAAAAGATTTTGGGTTCTATAACGATGATTGGCCTATGAATGATATACGAGAATGGAGTATTGATTATCTTCGAAAGCAGTTATATGGAATAGAATCAACGAAAAACAAATGCAAATATAACCATTCGGCTTTTTGGAAACTTTTCAGGTTGTTTGAACAAAAAGGATTTGCACCATGTTGGAACAATATTGATAAAATTCAGCAAACTATTGATGGAAAAACCATTTCACTAACATTCGAATTGGAGTCTCATTTTTGCCAACAATATGGTAATTCGAAAAAGTCTCTAATTCAAAATGAAATAGATGTATGCAAGCCAAAATCTATATTGTTTATTACAGGCCCCAACTATACGCATTCAATGGCAACAAGTTTTGGAATTGATGAAACACTGCTTTGGAAATATCGTCCTAACATTATAAATCCGATTTCAGATATAACCGATATTTTAAATAACGGAACAAAATGCATTTGGACTTACCACCCCACTTTTCTTAATCGCAAGCATATATTAGAAGATATTGCAAAAAGCATATTAGAATTATTATAAAAATGGAACAAACGGAGCAGAATTTCTATTCCGTTTTACTATTATATATATCCCCTCCCCACTATGTATCTCCAATCAAAACCTGTAGAAAGGAGTCAATGTTGTCAGCAAGTGGGCACCTTTCCTATTCCGCATAGTGCGGCGAATTTCTTCAGGAATAACTACACGACCTAAATCGTCGATTCTTCTCACTATTCCTGTTGCTTTCATATATACATTTCTACTTTTATAAATATATCGTAGGGCGGGGGCTTTGCTCCCGCCGTTTTGTTTGTGCGGATTTTAGCGGCGGCACCAAGGCACCGCCCCACACCGAATTTTTAAATTGTGTTGTTAGTATTTATAAATGGTAGAGGTTATACTGTTGATATTTACTTTTTATATCATTTATGTTATAATTTAATTAAGATAATTTATATAAATATGGGGATAAGATATGAGACAATCAAATATTGATAAGATATATAAAAAATAAGAAACTTATGAAAAAACAGGTCTCAAATAATTCTTGCAAAAAACATCGGAGCGAATTTCACTCCGATGTTTCTTTATATCTTTTCACCACATTATATATCACAATACAAAACCTGTAAAAAGGTATAAATTTATCTCATATTTCTTTTTTACTCAAGTCTCAAATCATTTACAAGCATTCCGCTATATTGCGGAACGCCGAATCTTTCGGCAAAGAAATTACATTTACACATAAAAATATAATATATATTTTTACCGCAAAGGCGGAGTGTTTCAAAGTTACCCTGCCCCTTTGCTATAATTACATCGGCGCTTTCGATTTTTTCGAGTGCCTCGGAAGATATTTTATTAAGGCAGGTGCCTGCAACGCCCGAGCCGTTACCCATTACAGGTGCTATCTCTTCCATTTTCACCTGTTTTGCATCAACAAGTGTTGCATCATTCAAAACATCGGTTCCTCTTACTATCACATGTACGTCAATCTCGGGATATTCTTTCTTTATACTCTTAATCAATAGCTTATCAAGAGCTATTTCTCCGCAGTTATCGGTAAGATAAACGAGATTTTTAGCATTTTCAAGCTCGCATTTAAGGTTTTCATATTCAGTTTTATCAAGCTTAATACCGTCAACATTTAAAAGCATATCGGAAAGCTTATTTTCATCAACATTTTCCATTGCGGCAAAATCAATATAATTGCCGAGCATAGCATATTTAACTGCGGTTTTCAAAGGTTCATCCGAGTTTGTTATTTTTTTAAAAATTTCCTCTTCCTTTGAAAGCATAAGCGCATTAAAATGCCTCTTTATCTCACCGTATTCATCCGCAACGCCAAAAAAGCGTTTTTGAAGCGCGGTTATCTGCTCGTTTAATTCCGGCGCGCTTGTAAACTCATCCGCATCGTACATTATCTTTAAAAGCTCTTTTGAATAACTTAATTTTTCGCTTTCGGCAGCATTTTTAGGTAATTTTTTAAGATATTTATTTAAAAGACAACCTATACACTCATGATTAAGCCGTACCACACTCATTTTCAACTTCTCCTAAATATTTTTAAAGATTATACCACATTTTGAAACTGCAAACAATAGCATAAACTAAAAAAGCGTTGCAATTGCAACGCTTTTTTCAGTTTACTTATTAAGTAATTTTTCTCTTAATGCTGTAAGGTCATACGCATCAGTAGAACCATCGCAGTTACAATCAGCATCAAAAACAGAGGTATCGGTTTCATCATTTGCCATAACCTTTTTTAGTCTTACAAGGTCTTTAACATTTATATCGTTATCGTAATTTATATCGCAAACCTTATAAAACTCTGCCGTTACAGCCCCACCGTCTGCTGTGAGTTCAAATCTGTTACTTGCAACCGGTAAAGCAGCCGCAACATTGCCGTTTCCATCCTCCACTTTGACGCTTTTAGCTTTAATATACCACCCGTCATCTACATCAGATGTCAATTTATAAACAAAACCGTCATTTGTTTCGGTTACATCAGTCACCGTTATTCTTCCGTGCTTATAGGCAAGAATATTGCTGTCTGCATTATAAGGTATCGCAATATCACATATATCACCGTTAGTGTCAAGTGCTGTAAGCTCTATATTTCCTATATCATGACCTACCGTTGATACAGAATATGCGATACTTCCGGCTTCGTTATAAGAAAGCTCTTCTGCAAAGCTGTAAAGCAGATTTAATGTTGAGCGTTCATAGATTTCAACCGTACACTCATTGTCTACCACACGTACTTTAACCGTAACCTCTTGCGGAAGCGGTGTATCAAATACTGCCGTTTGGAATGCATTATACATATCTCCCTGTGCATTCTTACCCGAAACAATATCATTTCCGCTTGCAATTGTTATACCTTTTCTTCCCAAGGCCACAAACGCCTGATTCTGCACAAGTTTATAAATAGCGCTACAGTATTTACCAGGTGTTTGCTGACGGAAGCCTAATATAACCGCACCGTATTCCTCGCTTTCAAACCTTATATCATAGCTTGTTTGGAAATTTTTCACATATACCTCATTACCAAGCGTAGTTTTCGGAACAAGCGAGTCTATTTTGCGGAATATCTCACCGTATTTTTTACTTCCCTGTCTTTGCAGAAAATCATTATACAGCAGTATCCAACGGCTTTCATAATTGCCGTTTCCCGCATAGGTATCAGCAGTATCTCCGTTTGTAAAAATATCTCTTTGATTATATACTGATTCACGGTTGTAATAGAAACTAAATTTAGAATTTAAGGCTTCTACTATGCCTGTTTCTTCCGTTGTAAAATTGTACCATGCCTTACCGCTTGCGGTGTACACCTTGCCCACATACTCTGAAAGACCGGTTACATCAAAATCAAACTTTTCAATACCGTCTGTATTTTTTACATAAAGCTTCTGTGCGGTTTTAACGGTAAAATCGAATTTTCCGGAAGTAACTGCAAAAATTTCCACGCCGTCACAGCTTCCTAAATATTCCGCACCGTTTTGGGACATATTAAGCTTATCAAAACGAACCCCATTTACATAATATGTAGAATAAGCCTGCTTTTCAAGCTTAACGGTGGCGGTAGTATTCATAGGTACAGTAAAGCTATAACGGTAACTGCCGTTATCATTTTTCACCCAAGAGCTTTCGATAAGACCGTTTACAGAATCGTAAGAGCCTTTTGCAAATTCGAGCTTTTCAGTAGGAATCGGGTTTAATAAGATGGTTTTATAACCTACATCATCGGGATTGATGCCGAGCACGGTAGCATAAAAATACTCACTAATAATACCAAAAGCATGATGATTAAAGGAGTTCATTGCATTGTTAAACAGACCATTTTCCTTTGTATAACTGTTCCAACGCTCCCATATAGTTGTTGCACCTTGATCAACTAAATACAACCAAGAAGGATTTGAATCCTGGAATAAAAGCTCATATGCTAATTCTATCTCGCCTATTTCAACCAAGGTTTCCATTAAAATAGATGTTCCATACAAGCCGGTATTAAGTTTTGTACCATTATTGCGTATTGAAGCTATAAGATTTTCTTTTCCACGCGCAATTTCTTCTTCGCCTTCATACAAACCGAGTTTTACAGCAAATAAATGAGCAGTTTGATGCGGTAATATCAACTCACCGTTTTCATCTAAAAATTTCTCACGATAATACGCCTTATGAGTAGCTTCCATATCGGACCACTTTTTAACATCATCAGCCTTTCCAAGAGCCTCTGCCATTTCTTGCATTACCTGTGCATCCCAAATGGTATAAACATAACTAACATAATTTATCATAGCATCATCATTGATATATGAGAGCCAATCACCAAATTTTTGGTTTTTTCGTTCGGCACCCATACTCGCAAGATAATCCATATATGCCGTCATAGACTCATACATATCTTCAACAATAGATAAATCGCCATACTGCCTATAATAGCTATAAGTCATTAGTACCGCAGCATCACCATAACCGGCAACACCTGCCCAAAGTGAACCTGCTGTTTCTTTATTCGGGAAGTAACTGCTGTATCCGCCATCAGGTGCTTGACCCTCTCTTTGAGTAAGCATAAAATTCTTTAAGAAAGCCTTTATTTCAGCATTATATACAGCGGCATCAACAAACATAAGTGCATCGCCACCATATCCAAGTCTCTCGCTTCGTTGAGGGCAATCTGTAGGCAATCCAAAGAAATTGCTATACTGTGTCCACATTACATTGCTAAAGAGCTGATTGATTCTGCTATCCGATGTAACGAAATCACCTGTTTCTCCTGTTATAGAAGTAGCAACCTCACCACGCACTTTTTTAACCGTAATATCTGCCGTAGCAGTTATTTCTATATATCTGAATCCGTAATATGTTGTAGTTGGACGACAGATGTCTTCTCCACCGCTTAACACAAACACCGTTTTGGCTGCGGCATCACGAAGATTTTTGGTATGCACACTTCCTTCAGGTCCGTCATTTTGGCGGGTTATAAGTCCCATATTATCATTTAAAACTTCAGCATGGCGTAAATTAACTTTAGTACCTTTTTCACCTGAAAGAATAATATTTTCCCAACCTGCGAAATTTTGTCCTAAATCAACAACCGCAGTTTCGCCTGCCCTTAATGTAAATTCTTCATCACCATAAGTCGCATTTACGCTTATTTTGCCGTATTGAACGCCCTCAATAACATCAGTAACGCTGTTGTAAACCGTTACCGACTGTGGTACACGCTCTAAATCCTTGCGAACATATATCTGTCCGCCTACTCGCGCAGCTAAAGGAGCATTATAGCTTACTGCTTTGCTACTATTCCAATAACGGGTATCAAAACCATTTTCACGGAAAGAAATATCTGTTGTTGCATCATAATATTCACCTTGATATATCTCACCTAACATAATCGGTCCTATATAATTGGAATCCCAGCTTTCATCTGTTGCTACAACTACTTCACTACCATCAGTATATTCAATAACTATCTGTGCACGCAGCTTCATCTCATAATTAGGCTCATTAGAAATATGATTTTTAATACCACTCCAAGCATGATTAACGCCTACCGCAATAGTATTTTCTCCTGCGGTAAGATAATCGGTTATATCATAAGTAATATAGCAAGTTCTTTCGGGAATATA